>NZ_RXXX01000064.1:0-8892 GCF_011006755.1 Anoxybacillus sp. MB8 | reverse complement strand
AGGGAGGTAATGAAAATTGGAAATCAGGTGGCTCATTTTTTATGTGATCGAACCCTTCAAAAGTGGCTCAATTTTAAATTATCAAATACATAATTTTTAGGTAAAAATATCTTTCATTAAAAATTTATTATATTTATAAAGAGTTCTTGGTATGTTGCAAGAGGCATTATTCAAAAGGAGTGAATCAGATCGTCTATGCCCTCATTTTATTTTTGCGGATGTTGAAGCGTATGCTTTCCATTAAATTTTTCTTGCGTCTAATGTCAAAAAAATAAAATTAACTCCTTTTGCTTATTATCGATTCATGCTTGCTGTTTTTTATAAAAAAGATTAGGAGTACTCTTACAAGTTTGAAGAGTACTCCATCTAAGAGTCAGTACAGGGACTTTTAAAACTTCAACGTTATTAAGATATTACAGGTTTGGCGTTGGAGTCGGTTCGGCATACCCATTTTTATATGCTTCATCAATTTTTTTTCGAATCTCTTTTATTGATTTTCCTGCTTTATAATCTTGAATGGAAGTGGCCGCAATTTCTAGGCAAACTCCACATTTTGTAGCATGATCGTCCCACACAATTGCTCCGTCTTTAAGATTTTTATATACAAAGCAGTCATAATTATTTTTATGCCCAGAAGATTCACCGCAGCCACAATAACACGGAATATTTTCAAGCAATTCTCTATTTTTCGCTGCGCTAGCGTATAAGTTTTTCATTTCTTTCGGTTTATCATCCAAGAAATTTGGTAGAACCTCGACACTTTTTGTTTCTTCTACAATATCTCTGCTTTCTGTTTGTTGATGTTCTTTTTTGTTGTTTCCTGATTCTTGTAGCGAATTAGAGCAACCAACAATTAAGAACGCACTTAATAATGTAATAGGGAAAAATTTTTTGTAATTTACCATTTTATATCCTCCTGACACTAGATTAATAAATGAACATATATTCATAAAAGATACGTATCTATTATACACGTTTTCTTAACACATAGAAAAGCTTTTCAGTTTGAAAACAACACAATACATAGTGGTTAAACGGAATATGAGATACTAGGGAGGCGGAAGAAGTAAAAATTTTGATGTAAAAAATAACGATCTAATTTTTCCGTTATAACCTCGAATATAACCTCGAATCATTTTATTGCGGAAAGACAGAAAGAAAAGTGTGTTTTTATGTTGATAAGACATGTTTTGTTTCATTCATGCATAGGATAGATAAAAATGAATTATGGACAAAATGGATGGTGACATCATGGGAGAAAGAGAAATATTAATGGTTCCCATCATTACTATTTTTATGTTTTTAGGAATTACCTTGGGGGGGATTTTCAGCTTTTTATTCCGTTTTATTTTAGGAATGAAAATAGAGCGGACTTTCGTTTTCTGCGGCGGTCTGTTGCTCGGATTGATTCTATTCGAATTGCTTCCAGAAAGTTTTACTCAGAATAGCTGGATGGGAATTGTCTTAGGGATATTAGCAGGTATTTTATCGATGAGTATAGCTGAGAAATTATTACATAAAAATTTAAATGTGGCCAATGGAAGCCTAGAGTATATACGTTCTTTTGTACTTTTGCTTGTTGCAATTGGCATTCATAACTTGCCAACTGGTTTGGCGTTAGGGACCACAATGAAAACCGATGCATTTTCTCTTTCTCCACTGTTAGCCGCATTGATTCTACATCATATTCCTGAAGGAATGGCTTTAATGGGGGCAATGGCATTTGTAGAATCCCCATCCGTACTGTTTGTAATTAGTGCTGTTTTTTTGGCTGTTGTTCTTGGCGCAAGCATTTTTATCGGATTTCTAATTGGAGACAATTCTTACAAACTCAATACTCTCTTGTTCGGAGGAGCAATTGGCACTTTATCATTCGTAACGTTCCATGAAATCTTATGGAAAGCCAAAAGAAAAATGAGATTTCATGAGTTTGGGTTGTATGTATTACTTGGTTTATTGTTTGTTTATATGTTTTTATTACTTATTCATTAAATATTGTTTGACAGTGTATAGAGTATTATGATACTTTTTTTGTAGCATATATGAAAATGTGTTCATATATTCAATATAGGAGGAATATTTTATGGAAGAATCTAAACACACACAATCTGTTGATAAGGATTTAGACGAGGAAACCTTATTTATTGTTTCACAAACGTTTAAAGCATTAAGTGACCCGACGAGAATTAGAATCTTATATTTACTATCACAAAAGGAGTATTCAGTGAACGAAATTGCTGAAAAATTGTCGTTAGGACAATCAGCTGTGTCACATCAATTGCGCTTTCTAAAAAATTTGCGCCTTGTTAAATACCGACGCGCAGGAACGACGCTGTATTATTCTCATGACGATAAACATGTCATGAACATCCTGAAACAAACAATTGATCACGCGAGACATCATTAAAAAGGCAGGGATTTTATCATGGAGGAATATCGAATAAAAGGTTTGTCATGTGCTCATTGCGCCGCCGAAATCGAGAAGAAAATTCGGAGTTTAGAACACGGGGAATCAGCAACACTAAATTATAATACAGGAAAACTAAAAATTGATGAAAAAGTTGATTTAAAACAAGTCGAAAAAATTTTATCAGAAGACGGAGCATTTATTGAAAAAACTCAAGCTCATCATCACGAACATGAGCATTCACATCATCAAGGAGTCAATTTAAAGTTTTTACTTATTGTTTCGACTGCTTTATATTTCATAGCGTTTTTCCTTGAGAAGCAGACAAACAGTTTTCTGGTGATCGGTTTGTACTTAATTGCCATGGTTATTAGTGGATATCAGACGTTTTTGAAAGGTTTAAAAAACTTAATTAAACTGAAATTCAACATTGATACGTTGATGACCGTGGCATTAATTGGGGCCATCTCCATAGGAGAGTGGAAAGAAGCAACGGTTGTTGCCATTCTTTTTGGATTAAATGAATATCTTGAAGGCATTGGAATGGAAAAGGCCAGAAAGTCGATGGAAAAGTTGTTGGAAGTGGCTCCAAAGCAAGCGACAGTATTGAAGGATGGCATAGAGAAAGTGGTTCCTATTGAGTCCCTTCAAGTAGGAGATATTGTTTTAGTAAAACCCGGAGAAAAAATTCCTTCGGATGGAGTAGTTGTGGAAGGTAAAAGCTCCGTGAATGAGGCCGCTATTACGGGGGAGTCATTACCTGTTGAAAAGGAAAATGGAGAAACAGTATTTGGCGGAAGTATTAATAACGAAGGGATTTTGAAAATTGAGATTACAAAATCATATGAGGATTCATCATTAGCCAAAATTTTACACTTAGTCGAGGAAGCACAGGAAACAAAAACGCCAACTGAATTGTTTATCAATCGTTTTGCCAAATATTATACTCCTCTAATCATGATTGTTGCCGTTTTAGTTATGGTGATACCTCCACTATTTTTTGGTGCCGAGTGGAACAAATGGTTTTATCAAGGTTTAGCCGTTTTAATTGTCGGGTGTCCGTGTGCGCTAATTTTATCTTCACCGATTGCAATTGTTTCTGGGATTACAAGAAATGCTCGTAACGGGATTCTTGTGAAAGGGGGAGTGTTTCTTGAGCAGTTAGGAAAAATTAATACGATTGCCTTCGATAAAACGGGAACTCTTACAAAAGGAGAGCCACATGTTGAAAAAGTAACGGTTTATATAGATGATCAAGATGAGTTTTATCGGATTATCGGTTCAATTGAGAAAAATTCATCCCACCCGTTGGCCAAGGCAATTATGAAAAAAGTGGTTGAGACAGAAGTTGCTTTACATGATCCGGAGGAAATCGAAACGGTTTCTGGACAAGGAATCATCGCGCTTATTCAAGGCAAACGGTATTGGGTGGGGAACGAGAAAAGTATTTCGCATTTACAAATAACGGAGAAAGTAAAAGCCGATATTGAGAAAATGAAAGAAGAAGGCTTGACGTTAGTGTTGCTTGCTGATGAACGTCAAGTGATGGGGCTAGTCGGAATTTCTGATGAAATTAGAGAAGAAAGTAAAAGTGTAATCAAGGCGCTCCATCAAGCGGGTATTCAACATACAGTGATGTTGACGGGTGACCATCAAAAAACAGCAGAGAAAGTGGCACGAAAAGTGGGAGTAACAGAGTATTACGCCAATCTGTTACCAGAAGATAAAGTGGAAAAGGTAAAAGAATTAGCGTTAAAAGGCAAAGTGGCGATGATTGGTGACGGTATCAATGATGCACCTGCTTTAGCAACAGCTGATTTGGGTATTGCAATGGGAAAAGGTACTGACAGCGCAATTGAAACGGCAGACATCGTTTTAATGCAAGACCATCTTGGAAAACTACCGAGCGCTATAAGAACTGCTAAAAAAGTAAATCGTATTATCAAACTAAATATTTCCCTTGCATTAGGTCTTAAATTATTAGCTCTATTACTGACTATTCCGGGCTTGCTTACACTCTGGATTGCTATTTTATCGGATATGGGTGCCACTATTTTAGTTACTTTAATTAGCTTAACGATTTTGTGGGAGAATAAAGAACATAATGTAATAAATTAGATAAAGAAATATACATCTAAGTTTTCGATGTATTTGATACACGCATAAAATAAAATTGCTAAAGATTAACCGTTGGTGGGAAAACGGATGAAACCAGAAAAAACGGAATCGAAAATGAAAAAGAGTATAGAACAGATTATTGAACATTTTAGAAAGAAAGGCATTCAAGTAGAGAAGGTATTATCGAGAGCGAGCATGGCAAGAAATCTTAAATGTGTTCTGTTATAAAAGTCATATGGTTCTTACGAAATTAAGTAAGAGGGGAGCGGGGCGACTCTCCCTTGTCTTCTCCACCACCTAGCACGCGGTCCTGAACTAAGTGGTTCACTAATCTTGATGAAGTTCAACATATTTCTGCATAATGCTCTTGAGTCCTCGGGATTGCCAATACGCAATTCCGAGGACTTTGTTCTGTATAAATGAGGAGTGCGTGTCGTCCGCCATGCTTTTTGGGTAAAAGCGTCATCTTTCCGTTCATATGCCCACCCAAGTTTATTGAAATAGCCCTTGGCGGCTTTGGACTTTACCTTGTCTAGCAGTCTCATCGGGCAATTTGGTTCGTGTAATCTAGACCAGCGTTTGCCTCCAGATTTCTCCAGATTCTACCTCGTGATAGACACCTTGCCTTTGGTTAGCCGTAGACGCTCGCTAATCCCCGCCTAGGATTTTTATAGATGACGCCCATACTGGGAGCACCATGAAAAGGTAAAAATGCGCCGCCATTTTTGCGCCTAGGATGATTGCAAAATTTTAATGTGCTCTAAAATCGTTTCGTACGGAACATCCTGCACTCCGTTATATGTCTGGACGATTTTGCCGTCTGGACCGACCAAATAAAAGCTTGTTCCGTGAATGACTTGATCGTCGTTTTCCGGTTTTTTCACGATCGTTTTAAAGCTTTTTTGCGCCAGTTGCTCGATTTCTTCTTGGCTATATCCCGTCAACAAATGCCAATTTGACAAATCTGTTGTAAATTTTTTGGCATAGGCCTCGAGCTTTTCCGGCGTATCTACTCCCGGATCGACGCTAAATGAGACAAATTCGACCTTAAGCCCTTTCTTGGCCGCCATTTTTTTCAGCTTCGCCATATTCGCTGTCATCGGCGGACAGACGGTTTCACAGCTTGTAAAAATAAAATCAGCTACCCATACTTTTCCCTTTAAATTACGCAACCCAAACCTCTTCCCATGTTGGTCGGTAAACGTAAAATCATCTACCGGCCAATTTTTGGCGTCCGGAATCGTTTTTCCGCACGCAGCTAGCAACACGATGGAAAGAATAAGCAACATTCGTTTCATCTTTACCTTCACCTATCCTCTCTCTTCGTCCGTATCATACATGATCCTGAGCGCTACGTCTCCGGTATAAATCGAAATAATTGGCGTCGTCCTGGCAATATCGATATGCGAACATCCCGTCGCTTCTATGAGCACCTGTTTCAGTCATTTCGCTCATGCCTGCGCATAGCATGGGCAATCGCCATCGCCCGTACGGTTTGCTTGGCGAGTTCCTCTGCAAACTGATTCGTTAAATATTTCACCGTCCGTGAGAAACTTTAGCTTGTCCATAAAATCGATAAGCTGAAGTTTCTTTAAGGAGTTTTTTTCACTTTACAATTACTTCGTTTTTAGGCATATTATGCATTCCTCTAGCTGTTGTGTGTGAAATGACATAGTACTTTCCTGTTTCTTTAAAGACATAAGTAACCTTGTATTCACCATTTTTAGTGTGTTTGGCTTCAATTTTTTTATGTTGGTCTTTCGTTTGTCCTTCCTTCCAAATTTCAAATGTTACTTCATCAGCATCTTCTACTTTTTCGGTTCCTTGAGTAACAGTGGCGACTAATTCCACCTCTTTATTGACCTTTATATTCTCTGGAATTGTTTTAAATTTTACTTCAATCAATTCTGGGGCTTCTTTTTCCTGGCTACACCCACCAAGTACAAAAAGGCTTATTAAAGCCAACGCGAATAACTTTTTCATTTTTAACACTATCAAAAACCTCCCTAAGTAAGGTTAGTAATATCTTATATCATTTTACTTCATAAAAAGGCTTTGTTCTGTTATGAAATGTGGCTAAAAACCAACAATAAAGAAATTTCCATGCACAATGCAATATTATTAAATGAATATATATTCATATTTAAAACATCACTGATTGGTATGTAAAATATAAAGGCTGCAAAATGGCGAATATACGAATGATTGGTTGCTATCGTTTAATGAATACATTTGGAAAGAGAGAAACCTATTGAATAATAAAATAAATTCAGAAGAAGAATATGTAAAAAGGAGGTTCAAATATGGGACATCATCATGGTTGCGGAGATCATTCTCATGCACATCATGCAAATCAAAAAGCATTGCTAATTAGTTTTTTTCTCATTTTATCATTTCTTGTTGTTGAAATTATAGGTGGGATTTTAACGAACAGTCTTGCTTTAATATCCGATGCAGGACACATGTTAAGCGATGCAGCAGCATTGGGTTTAAGTCTTTTAGCTCTAAAGATGGGAGAAAAGCAAGCAAGTGAAACGAAAACCTACGGATATAAACGATTTGAAATTTTAGCTGCATTATTGAATGGAGTGACCCTTTTACTCATTTCTGTCTATATATTCTACGAAGCCTACCATCGTTTCTTTGATCCACCTAAAGTAATGAGTTTTGGAATGTTGACAGTAGCTGGAATTGGACTTATCGTTAATGTTTTAGCTGCATGGATTTTAATGAAAGGAGATAGGAGTGAGAACCTTAATTTAAGAAGTGCTTTCTTACATGTGTTGGGAGATTTACTTGGGTCAGCTGGGGCGATTGTAGCAGGATTACTTATATTACTTTTTGATTGGAACATTGCTGATCCGATTGTGAGTGTGTTGGTATCTGTTTTAGTTTTAATTAGTGGTTGGCGTGTAACGAAGGAATCTGTCCATATTCTCATGGAAGGAAGACCGGTGCATATTGATTTGCAAGAAGTGAAAAATAAATTGTTGTCTTTATCAGGAGTCACAAGTGTTCATGATTTACATATATGGTCGATTACTTCAGGCTTTCCGGCTTTGAGTTGTCATCTTGTTGTTGATTCTCGGATTGATCGCGATCATGTATTACATGAGGCAAAAGCGATGTTACAGAAGCATTTTGGCATTCAGCACTCCACTATACAAATAGAAGGCGAACAAATGAAAAAATGTACGGAAACAGATATTTGCAATTAACACCCCCTTTTTTTTTGATAAGGGGGAAATTTTATTCTTTATACGCCTAACCTACAATAGCCTTTTTGTTAAAATGTGAAATAGGTTTTTTAAGAAAGTTTTTTAATAAAAATACATATAATACCAAGTTTGCATTTACATCAAAGTGTTAGATTTGCGAAGTCGGTATCCGACAACGTATAGGAAATTTAAATAGAGTACGGCATGATGTTGTATTGCTTGAACGTTGCAGTCATAATTACTTTATAAATTTTATATAATGCTTTGTATATATAAAAAGTGACTGTATATGGCAGAATAAAAGTGGTTCTTACGTAATTTTAGTGATAGGAAGGGGACTAATTAACTGTAGTTGAGCAATTTTCGTTACAATAATTACCATTTAAAAAGAGACAAACAGGGTACCCCTTATGCCACGTGGAGCTGTTTTTTCACGGTATCAATGGGAATATTTTGTTTTGCTGCACGATAAATGAACTCCACGAGGCTATGTCCTTTTCTCTTGCGCAGGAGATCGAGCCCATCCGAAAAATCACTGTTAGACTCGAACATGCTGTACACATACGCAAGTAATGTAAATTATCAATCGTTTAAGATGACTATAAAAACCCGCCCGCACTCTCATTCGTTTGCTATTGCCAAAAGTTTATCCATCACGATTTTTCTCTGAGTTTTAACGTCTGGAAAAAAGCTTGTCACCTCTGTTTTTCGGCCATCATGAAATAACTACATACTCAACAGCCCAAACATTGTGATGAACAAGGGGGAAGAGATGATGAGAATATCTGATTTTCTTAAAAGATATCATTTGCATGGGAGTTTAATGGCGAACAGTGCCAGGCACTGTTCGCCTACATGTTGCACTGATTGTCGATGATCATGAAAAGGTAAGACGTCTCATACTTCGCACGACTCTAATGAAAAGACCGCAAAACGCTTCCTTTAAGAAACGCTTTACGGTCTTTTTGTTCTTTGTTTATTGAGGTGAAAGTATGAGTAAAATGTTTGTGGGAGAAAAAAAGACAGGTTCCTGATTTGGTATAATAAGGAACCTGTCAGATATGTAAGCAAAATAGATGAAAAACGGGCTCTCCTCCTGGTAAGGTAGTAAGTGCGAAAAAAATACAACCAAAGAAAGGAGTGGAGCCC
>NZ_RXXX01000063.1:0-8939 GCF_011006755.1 Anoxybacillus sp. MB8 | reverse complement strand
TGTATCTTTACATCCTACTTCGTTCAGATAAAACTGGTGAATCAGTTCGTGAACCAAAATTACGATGCGAAAAAGCTTTACATCCCACTACGTTCAGATAAAACTCGATTGGAATATTTCGTTTAAAATCCCAAAAAATATAACTTTACATCCCACTACGTTCAGATAAAACAAGTTACGTCCGACATCATCAAGAAAATCCTTGATCTTTACATCCCACTACGTTCAGATAAAACTTAGAAGAAGAGATTGCAAAACGCTATCCGCCTGAAACACCTTTACATCCCACTACGTTCAGATAAAACCAAATGACGATAAACGTCTAAAGATACAGAGACAGAGCGCTTTACATCCCACTACGTTCAGATAAAACCTGACGATCCTTTACCAGAAAGATTTAGAGAGCCAGCTCCTTTACATCCCACTACGTTCAGATAAAACCCTAAAGTCTAAAAACACAAAGTACTGTCATATCAACGATTTTTTGGAAGTGTTGATATGACAAGTTCCTACTTTTTGCAGTGAAGCGTCAGTCGTGTTTTGTCCTTATTCCAAAAATACCGCATTTTTTGTTGATATATCAAGCATTTTTATTCATTTTTTAAAATTAGAGGTTCACTGCAAATATTAAAGAAAGAGTTCATCAAAGTTTTTCTCCTGTCCAAATACTTGCTTCTTGATATTCTTCGGATTAGCCACTTCGTAAATATAAATGGAATCCTCATCTTCATCAATAATTTGGTCTATCTCGTTCAAGCATTTCATAAGCAAACTTTTGGAAATCTCCCCTTCAAACACAGAGTTTTGGGTCCACGTTAAGTACTCCCTCAGCTTTTTACACACTTTATTTACACGTTTTTCTCCAACATCGTACGTAATGATTACAAACATAACTACCACCATGCCTTCAACGGTTTATAAGGTTCATCGCCAATGAAATGTTTAATGAGTTTGTAACATTCCAAACGAATAAAATAACGATAACTTACTTTTCTCTTCAGTTTCCGATGCTGTACTGTTGTTGATAGCTTCTCATCCCATTCTTTAATAAAACGCTTTTTTCCTTCCTCGTTTAGCAAAACCATTCCATCAAGAAAATCGAAATGTTTCTGGGTGATGATGCGATTATTAATGCACGAAATAATCACAACATCAACGAGTAATGGTTTGAAAATCTCCGCTAAATCTAGACATAAAGAAAATCTCTTCGTTGATGGCTCATGCAAAAAGCTAATAGTCGGATCTAATTGTGTTTTATAAATTTCCGACAAAACCGTTGTATAACAAAGCGAATTCCCAAACGAAATAAGGGCATTAAGCGGGTCTTGCGGCGGTTGTTTTGTTCGTTTTTCAAAGATAAAATCTTGTTTCAAAATTGCATTAAATGACTGATAATAATGTTGCCGAATGCGTCCTTCTATTCCCATCAGTTCTTGAATTGTCGTAGCACTATCCATCTTTTTCGCTTCTTCTTCGATGTTTTTTACATATTGCTCCGTTTTTTCTTTGTATCGTCGAATATTCCGCAACATATGATGCACGGCACTTTGCAAAAACGACCTCGCCATATATAACCGCTTCTCATGCTCAAGATAATGAACACTTTGTTGCACCACCGTAAATCCTGAAACTTTTTTATTTCGCGGACAAAACGTACCCGCATAAAATCCGTAGTAATTAAATACATGAAGATGAACATCATGCTGGCTCAGCAAATTTAATAGCGACGAGTTTAAATCCACTTCCCCAAATATATATAAATTATCCGTTTGATGAACAGGAAGGCTCTTTTTATTTTCTTGTTCGTCAAAAAAGTATAGCGTATTATCTTTTCTTTTCAGCCTACCGTTAGAAAAAATATAGTGATCCCGCAACATTTTAATCATCACCCTCTAGCGCAAAACAAAATTCATAATATGCGCATTTTGTACAGTAAGGAAGTTTTTTCAACCGCGGCGGAGAAGGAGATTGTAAAATGACATAAATCTCCTTTATCGCCTTTTCAATCGCGCTCTCATCTTTTTCTGTCAGTTCTACCTCTTCAGTTTTCCGCTCCTTCGTATAGCTAATCAATCCCTTCTTCGTAATGCCCCGTTTCTTTAGCTCATATAAGTAATACAACATTTGAAATCGATCGGCTTCTGGCATTTTGCTAGAGATCTTAATTTCGCGAACATATTCCTTATCTAAAGCATCTAACTTGAATGTATCATCAACTAAAATTTCCCTATCTTCCAAACGCGGATAAGCCCGCTCGTGTAAAATCTTTCCCTCAATGACACGTTCATGTTCATTTTCCATCGCAATTCCTTTTGAAAACAACCATAGCTTCCGCTTACACACTTTGTAATACTGCATTTGCACACCACTAACCATGAATATAAACTCCCTCTTAATATTGATTGGATGAAGGTTTGTCCAATAAAATACCCTTTCCTTTCAACTGTTCACGATTAAAGTCATATTGAACATCGGCAATATATATGTGGTCAAATGGCTTTGGCAAACGCTCCGACACATATTTTTCCGCTACATATCGCTGAACGCTAACTGTCTTCTTTTCAATTTCCATTCGTAATTTCAACCGCTCTTTCCATTCTTTTTCTTTCTTATACTGCTCAAATAGATGCTCAATTTGATCATACATTTGCCGCGTGATGATTTGGATGTTTTGAATATCACGCAGTTTTTGTTGCGCCTCACGTTTATCCATTCCGTATGGATCAAGATTATCAAACATGTATAAGGCATCTTCAAACTCTTTCAAAAATGATGTTCCCTTTAGTTGTTTTCGATCATATAGTTGCTTTACCATTTCTACCTTGGCACGTTCGTCAACAATTTGGTAATCGTATTGCTCTAACAGCCGAATGCTCTCATTTACAAGATGTTCGTTATATACTCTTGGAATGCCGGAGATATTTTCAGTGAAAATATGAATATTGCAATGGTCATGGTCAAGTGCTCTTTTACGGTAACAACGTCCGAAACGTTGAAACAAGCTATCTAACGTTGACATTTCCGTAAACAAATAATCAAAATCAATGTCAATACTCGCCTCAACGAGTTGCGTCGTAATCCAAATTCCTCGTTCATTCTTTTCATTAAATTGTTTAATGCGCTTTTCTAACAACTGGCGATCCTCTTGTGTGAATTGCGAATGGAGTAAGTAGATAGGAACTTGTGTATCACAATCTAAAAATTTATCATAAAGACTCATTGCCTTACGAACAGTATTGACAATGACAAGCACTTGTGACGTTTCTCCTAGCTCTAACATTTCTCCGATTGTTTCCTCTATACACTCGGAGCGCAAACAAATGCGGTGACGGTGAACATCTGTATCAATGAACTCCCCTGTAACAAATTCATCATCGTGAATCACATTTCGCTGTTTTAACTCTTCCAAATACAAAGTAGGGAGCGTAGCAGTCATAATCATAAATTTTCCACCTACATGATGGATCATTTCTAATGCTTTAATTAACATCGCTGCAATCCTCGGTTCATATGCTTGTATCTCGTCAATCACTATTTTTGCATTCGCCATCGCTGCTAATTCCTTTTCAAAACCTTTATAGTAAAATGGGAACTTTAAAATTTGGTCAATGGTTGTAAGCAATAGCTTCTTCGCATAATGTTCAGACTGTTGTTTTAATTCTTCCCAATTTTCCTCTTTGTCTACTAAATAATGCACGCTCGTAGAGTGTAACAATCCAACCGCATCATAACCCATTTTTTCTTTTATTCTGTCGTATATTGCATTAATGCTCACTCGAAGTGGCAATGTAAAAAATGCTTTATCCTCTCGAATCCATAAAAGCGCCGCTTCCGTTTTCCCCATTCCCGTTTGTGCAATAGCAATAACGTGCTTATCATGATGCCGCTCAGCAAATTGTTGCAAATCATTTTTATGAAATCCTTGTTTTTGCATATATTCATTTACATTTATGTAGACCGATTTTTCTACATCCCTTTCGACATCCATATGAGCAGAGGCCGCATGGTCTAAACGATGTAGTAATCCTTTAATCATGACATATTTCCAAAATTCTTCTCCGTCATGGTACGTATATCGCTTTAACAATCGATCAACGAATCGATATGAAAATTTTTCTGTCATTTGTAATCCCATATGTTCACTTAGTTGTGGCAACTGCTGTTTTATATCGTTTTCTAAAACATGACGAATCATTTCTTTCTCTGGAAGCTGGTCACGCTCATGATGATAACCGACCGCGTGAATAAGTAGTCGCTCTTCTTCTTTCGTGAGGTCTAGCTGTTTTAGTGGTATACATCCTGCTGATAAGTAATTGTGAGGTACATTTGTTTCTACATCCGTTTCTAACATCGATTCATGAATCGCCTGACGGATCTTGTTTTGAAATACCGTATTTGCTTTGCCAACATCATGATATTGCACAGCTATTTCTAACAGTTTCCACATTTGTTCGTCCATTAACATGAATTTGTGGCCATAAGCGTCTTTTAATAAATTTAAATTATGAAGGAGACGATCCGTATGTTCACGAATCGTCTCTTTTCCTTCCGATTTTGCATAAAAAGCCATCATTGCCCCTCCTACAGATGATAAAAAACTAGTTCCCCGTCTTCATCCATCCATACTCCTTCTGGAGCCTCAATTCCTTTTTGAACATAACCTACATGAATTTTTTCCCACTGCCGAATCCCATTGACAATTTCATATTTCCAATTGAGTTGATAAGGAATACTTTTTGTTTCTCGATCAAGAAGATGTCTCGGAATATAGGCATCTCGCTGCAAAGTCAAGGTCTCATCTTCCTCAAGTTCTCGGACTTCCACGAGTTTATACTCATCAATCCGAACTAAATCTTCCCAACGCCCAAGGCTATAATGAGTGGTACTATGCTCGATAGCATGAATGATTTGCGTTAATATGTGTTCCTCTGCTTCGACATGGATTAATAAATGGACGTTGTGCAACAAATGTGTGTACATTGGCATCGTTGTGATTTCATTTTTATCGTAAGAAAATTCCATTCGTGCTAACCCATCTAGTACAAGTGGAAAGCTGGATAGTTCTCTCCTTTTGAAAAAATAATATCGCTGATAATCAAGCAACTTCGCCTCATACGTCCCTTGTACACTTAGACGCATTGGAATGAATTGGTTTGCATCAAGCAAAGCGTGAATCATTCCTTTTACTGTTGAATATGGCGGAAGCGGATACGTTTCCGCCACTTTGGAAGCAAACGGCTTTTTGTAGCACGCTGTTTCTTGAAATAACTTTAATCGTAACGCTTTCATATTTAAACACCGTAATACGCTTTGATTTGTTTTGAAACATATTGGAAAAACGGTTCAACAGGCATCACTTGCTCGTTGAATAGATCGTACAACTCTCCTTCATTTGCAAAAACACCGCTCAATATACCGATGCGTGTATCTTTGCCGATCGCTTCCCCAGCAAATGTTTGTTCCATCGTTTCTTTAATTGGCTTCGTTTGAATGGCCCATCCGTTCCCTGTTACACTTAGTTGCACGCGCCCGAGGAAAAACGGATTGGCGACATTATACATTCCACCAATGACAAAAAGAGGAGATAAATTTTCTTGTCGCCCGCGAATGTTACGGTTTAGCACTTTTAACACTTCAAGCAATTGAAGGACACGGTTCGCTTTTTCTTCGCTTGGAAGCTCAATCTCCCCATCTACACCGACACGGTTTAAATCAATGGTAATCGTATATGTGTAAAAACTATGATGTTGTTCAATATTGGCTAAGTTAGCATCTTGTCCAATGCGACTTGCGAGCCCCATATTGTTTAGAAATTCCAAATCACTTTTGTATGGCTCAAGCGAAATCGCATGGCTCAGACGAACAACAGCAGGACGTTTTTGCGAATTTTTATCCGTTTTTAGGTAGCCAAATAAGTCCATTTCAACAGAGTCATTAATCGTGACATCTTTTTTAAATTGGACAACTCCACTCGCTTTGTCAACCGTATCTAAATTCCACCCAAACAGCTCGTTTCCGAGCCGAACAATATCGTAACGGATACTTTGCCGCGATGCATACGTATATACTTCACCGTCGCCGCGATGAAATTTTTTCAACTCTGAAATATTAGCAATTCCTTCTCCATAGTTTAATGAGTTTGCTTGAAAAATGACGGTCATTGTTAACGCTTTTTTCATGCTTGAACTTCCTCCTGTTCTTCTTTATATTGGTTTGCGAGTAATCCAGCAATAAACGCATTCGCCACTGTCGCAAAATCTAAATCCCGTTCATGTAGCGCATTTAAGAAAATAGGTGACATCGGACGATCTGTAGACATATAAATACGCATAAGCGTATCCATAAAACTTTTTCGATTTCCGGCTTTTGCAGCATTTAATAAACGATAAGCAATGCTTGTCACTTTTTTCTCCGAACCGCTTGAACGGATGATCGCATCGCGAATTTCTCGCCCTTGCATAAACAACGCAGTTACTCTTTTGTCTGTCGTGGCCATATCCCTCACTCCTTTTTTAAACTGCAAAATTCGATTCCGCTCCCGCACAGCAATGTACGGACCGTTCGTACTTCTTTCATTTTTGATGCAATCGCGCAAATAGTGATAGATGACATGAATTGGATCCGCGCCGCGCAACACAGATTGCACAAACTGCTCACGATAGTCGTATGGTTTGATGTAATCAAGTCGATCAGCATATTGCTTGAAATAATAGGCTAAGTACATAGGAAGGTGGTAATAATGCAAGTGTGTTTTTTTACTGTCGTAGTCCGAAAAGAATTCTAAGAAAAACAAATGATCGACTGTATATTCCGATTCTTTTTTCACGCTTTGAACAAGCTGACTGACGATCTTGTTAAAAGGTTCTCTTTTTTTCTTTAACTCCCTAAAATGATTGTTTTTCTGTAAAACCTCCGCAAAAGTGGCGTCCGTCTGAACGAAACCTGCATACAATCGTCGTTCTGTTTGTTCATTTATTCCTTCGTTTTTGTAATAAATGGTCGAGCCAATTGGTGCGAATAAAAGCACAAGTTTAGCTAATGAAGATAGTGGTCGAGGTTGCTCACCATTAAAATACCAACTAAAGTTAAACGCTTTATCTTTCGCAACTCCTATCGGAGAAAATACCATTTCTTCGAAGTTATAAAAAGCAAGACGTTCATTGAAGAGCAAACACTTATTTATTTCTGTCTTGATGTATTCTCGTACTTCTTCTAACGTTTTTTTCTTCCATGCCCGTTTTAATTGTCTAAACAGCTGATATTCACTCTGTTTTCCTAACAAAGAACTTATCTCTTCCATAGAGTGACTATCATTAATGACAGATTCCAAGTATAAATCATTTACTACAGGAAAAATATAACTATTGTAAAATTCTTCTACGTGACCTTCAAAATCTAGATTATTTTTTGACACATTTAAAAATGAAACTTGCCCAAAAAATAATGGCTTAAGTATAGCATGTTTAAAATAATTAAAAGTTAATTTTTCATTGATTTTCGGTTCACTATACACTTGCTTTAAAGTACGTATATGCTCTTCCAGCTGATGTACTTGCTCATATTTCTTTATTTCTTTTATCTGTTTTAATATACTTTCCAATGTTTCATGAGTGAAATATTTAAGTATTTTAGTTCCTGTATCTGATATAGATTTTTTTAAAGTATTTATATTACTTTTAAACTGTTCTTCATTCTTCACCTGTTCGATGTAAGCATCCAATCTTTCGCATTCTCTTCTGGCAACACTATACTCCTCCAACAAATACAAGAAATATGCTCTTGGCAATTGTGGAAGTACCTCTGTATCCAATTCAATTCCCCATGGTTTAACTGTCACGCTATGTTTGTGTTCTTCGCTAATTATTTCATGTTTCCGTCCGTATTCAAACACACGATATAGCCCGACAAGTCCCATATTAATCATCCATTCCCCCATATGCAATTCAACCTTCATTCCTTCACCTCCTCCACTTCAAGCATTCCAAATCCTTGATTACGCCGTTTTGATAAACCGAGTTGATAAAGCAATTGTAAATCGGCAGGTTCTCCGCTCATATGAAATAAGCCATGATACGCAGTGAAGTATAAATGGTGTTGTTCCCCATACTTTTCAGTAAATTGATGATTAGATTCTTTTATGACCATCTTTTTAAATCGAATAGGTCGCACCGTCAATGGTTTATATAATCCCCTCCCGCGATATTCATATAAAATCGTATCGGCTAAGTAATTGATATGTTTTTCATAATTTGGATCATCTGGAGCAATGGGAATTTTCTTTTCATCTTCTATTAACAAAGGGGAGAGCGTTCGAAATATGACGACAGATGATGTAATCTTTTTTTCATTTCCCATTACTATTTTTCTTCGAATAAATTCGTATCCTTTATATTCGAACCTTTTTTTACTTTGCAAACCATTATACAAATGAAGCAAAAATTCATAATCAGGTGAACTAATAACAACACGTAATTCATCTAGCTCAATTTCATCACCTTTTAAACAGAAGTTTTTTAAAAAAGGTGAGAAAACGAAAGGTTTTGTTTTCTGATTCATGTACAACTTTTCGTAATATTCCTCGCTAGATGCCCGTATACTTTCTTTCATGATCGACACAATTGCCATTCGATAATGAAGTGGGAGTTTTTTCACTTGGAATGAACAAATAACTCTCATAAGACACCTCCTTTTGCTTCATTTTATCGAAAAAGAAAAGAAAATGTTGTCGTTTTTTGTCAAATAAAAAGAAAATTCAATAAAATTTAACAATTCGAAACATAGAATATTCAATCATTATATTAATAAATTCGAAATCAAAAAACTTGCAAATATCCATCTATCCTCTACATTTTCGGTACCGTCAAGAATTTTGTGTAATGCAAGATGGATAGGGTATCTCTGAAATGGATTTGGAATGGATAGGGAACCGATTTCCTCCC
>NZ_RXXX01000062.1:0-8997 GCF_011006755.1 Anoxybacillus sp. MB8 | reverse complement strand
GAGGGTACTTTCAACTCGATCGGTTCCATGTGGCGAGAGAGATTCGTCAATTGTTCCGAGGTCATGCAAGATATCGGGTGATTCGAAAGAAATTCGCATCATGGGATGAAGAGGGTGTGTTGCGAGAACTCACAAGTGCCATCGGTACGCTAGAACATGAGGAGAAGGAAAAGCAACTCGAGGCGCTTGTTCGTCGAATCGAGGAGATGCCAGGATGTTTGCGTGACTATCGCATATGGCTGAAGGAAAAAGGGATCGACACGACAAACATGAGAGCGATGGGGAGTGCGGAAGGAACGATGCATGTGTTTGCGAAACGAAGTAAAAACGGTCGAAGTTGGAAAGATGCAGGGATTGAAGCAATGTTGCGAGCGATCGCCGCGATAAAAGATACGTTACTCATTCGGACACGCCGTGGGGTGATGTATGGCGTGGAAGAACGAGAAGAAACGAAACGAGAAACGATCGTGAAAAAGGCAATGAAACGCGTCTCATCTCGAATGAAGGAAGTGATTCGGGACAACATTCCGTATTTCCGTCAGTCTTCAGGAACACCGATTTACGAGGTATTACAAGCATTGAAAGGTTTTTAAAAACACAGATATAGGCACATACCTACAGGATAAGAGAGGATAAAAGCGCTTACATGAAACAAGCCTATAAAACCATATATAACCAATAAAATCGGTCGAGAAAAAAATCTCCCACAAAGTCTTGACTCAAACAAAATATCGTCGCAATTTACATCATTTCTTTCGATGTACTATAATGAACAAAGAGTAAAAAATAAGAAGGTGGAATTATGGCGCAGAGAGAAAATCATTTGTTAGCCGCTTGGATCGTTGCATTCATCGCTACACTCGGTAGCCTTTATTTTTCCGAGGTGCTGAAGTTCATCCCATGTGAACTTTGTTGGTATCAGCGCATTTTTATGTATCCGCAAGTATTTTTGCTTGGCATGGCTTTTGTGCGCAAAGAATTTAACATCGCTCGTTATACGCTTATGCTATCTGTTATCGGTGGCACGATTTCTTCTTATCATTATCTCATTCAAAAAGTGACATTTTTCCGAAATACTGCTCCATCATGCGGTATTGTACCGTGTACAGGCGATTATTTAAACTGGCTCGGGTTTATCACGATTCCCTTTTTAGCACTTGTTGCTTTTATTTTTATTAGCGTCATCAGCTATCGTCTTATAAAAATGGAGAAAGAAGGGAATATTCGATGAAAAAATTACTTATTTTCGGCGGTATCATTATCGTTTTATTTGGCGCACTCGCTTGGATTACATCATATACGCAAAAACAAAAAGCGGAAGGAAATCCGTTCGGGAAGGAAGAACTACATCCAGCTACGATCGACCTTCTTGACGACCCGAATTATCAAAACATTATTTTGCCTGACGAATTAAGAGAAGCATTAAACAATAAAGAAACGATGACCGTTTACTTTTACAGCTCAACGTGTGAATTTTGTAAAAAAACAACGCCAATCGTTGTGCCATTAGCGAAAGAAATGGGTATCGACTTAAAGCAATTTAACCTCCTTGAATTTGAAGAAGGATGGGATGAATATCACATTGAAGCGACACCAACAATTGTCCGCTTTAAAAATGGAAAAGAAGTCGCACGTATTGAAGGATATTATGAAGAAGACGTATTTCGAAAATGGTTTGAACAAACAAAATAAAAGCCTTCGTTGTGAAGGCTTTTTTACATCACCCAAGAATGAGCAGGTTTCATATATATGCTTACGTAATGATCTTTTTCATGTGAAAAATGTTCAGGTGTAAGTGGGAAGCTTATTCCGTGTCGCGCTAATTGCTCCACATTGCGTTGAAACAAATGATTGTAGTAAGAAACGCCATGGAACGAAGCAAATTCAATAATCGCTTGCAACGATTGTAATGCAGAAATAATCTCAAACGCCTCTTTTAACGTTCCATCGTATGTGGAAGATTGAAACTGTAATATACCAAGCGATTCAAATGTTTCAATTTCATGATCTGTGAAATATTTTGGAAAAATACATGTATAAAATTGCTCAATAAGCGATTGAATATATTGCTTTTGCTCTTCCGTAGCAACATAGACGGTTTTCAATTGACCTCACCTTTTTCCATTTCATTTCCTAATCTATAACGAAATTGTAACATATCAACGCACTTTATGGTGTTGGTAATTTATTGTATAGAAAGAGTGAGACGAATGAATGTACAAAAAAAAGGAAATTGGCTGATGTTTGAAGCGCCATCATCATGGATTGGCCTATCGCTTGAACAAGCATTTCAAACAAAATGGTTCGTTCCTAAAAAAATGTTGCATGAATGGCGAATGACAAAAGGAGTGACAGTAAATAAGAAGATCGTTCCTTTACACACAATCATTTCACCAAATGATCATATTGGGATACATATAAAAGACGAAACGATTGAACCGATTCCAACATACTTCCCGCTTCATATTGTATTTGAAGACGATCATGTGCTTGTCGTTAACAAACCCGCACATATGGACGTCCATCCGACGCAGCCAAACCAAACAAATACGTTAGCAAATGCAGTCGCCTTTCACTTTCAATGTGAAGGAATTTATAGTAAAGTTCGGCATATTCATCGCCTTGATCGCGATACGAGCGGCGTCATTTTATTCGCGAAACATGCGCTTGCTGGCGCCATGCTCGACAAATATTTAGCCGAGCGAATGATTCACCGCACATATATTGCTCTTGTTCACGGGTATGTGAAAAAGGAAAAAGGGACGATTCAAGCCCCGATCGGACGCGACCGTCATCATCCAACGAAGCGGCGCGTATCGAAAACAGGTGATATCGCCATTACTCATTACGAACGTATACAATATGACAAACAAAAAAATGTGTCGCTCGTTCGCCTCACCCTCGATACAGGACGAACGCACCAAATTCGTGTCCATATGAGCTATATCGGCCATCCGTTAGTCGGCGATACATTATATGGAGGAAAACCGTGGATTGACCGGCAAGCGTTACATGCGATCTCCTTATCGTTTCCTCACCCGTTTACAAAAGAGCTCATCACATGCTCCGCATTACCTGATGAAACGATTTTCGGCAATATAAAAAGAGGCGCGTTATTATAACGCGGCCTCTTCATATACATCCTCTACTTGCGGACGACGTGTCACCTCAATTTTTTTCACATGGTGACCGTCTAATTCCATGACGGTAAATACGCAATGACCAAACTCAATTTGCTCCCCAGGACGAATGTTATAGCGCTCTGTTAACATCCATCCACCGATTGTATCGACGTCTGTATCGTCAATTTCTAAGCCGAATAAATCATTAATTTCACTAATGAGCACTTTTCCATCAACAATCGTACGATTTTCGTCAATTACTTGAATAAGTGGAGCTTCATCCGTATCGAACTCATCTCGAATTTCTCCAACAATTTCCTCTAAAATATCTTCGACTGTCACTAAACCAGATGTTCCGCCATATTCATCAACTAAAATGGCCATATGAATGCGCTCTTTTTGCATTTGCACAAGCAAATCTTGAATAGGGACCGTTTCGATTACTTGAATAATTGGACGAATATATTCACGCAGCTGCTTTCGCTCCTGACAGTTCACAACAAGATCAGTAAACAGCTCTTTCACGTTCACTAATCCGAGTATATGGTCTTTATCTCCATCAATGACTGGATAGCGCGTGTACTTTTCTTCACGAATCGTTTGTAACACATGTTCCATCGAATCATTGACATCTAACGCAACAATCTCCTTTCGTGGAACCATTATTTCTTTTGCGACACGGTCATCAAAACGGAAAATGTTATTGACATATTTATATTCCGCATGGTTAATTTCTCCGTTTTTGTAACTAGCTGATAAAAGCAGGCGCAATTCTTCTTCGGAATGAGCCAATTCTTGCTCACTAGACAGCTGGAAGCCAAATAAACGAACAACTAAGCGGGCAGATCCGTTTAATAACCAAATAAATGGATACATGACACGATAAAATAACATGAGCGGACGCGCTGTCCACAATGTGATAGCTTCCGCTTTTTGAATCGCAATTGTCTTCGGCGCCAATTCCCCAACAACGACATGAACAAACGTAATCGTTGCAAATGCAACAATAAACGAAGCACCGTGCGCAAATGATGGAGATACGTTAAACTGATCAAAAAGTGGACGAAGCGCTCGTTCCACCGTCGGTTCCCCGAGCCAACCAAGACCGAGCGATGTCATTGTAATTCCGAGCTGATTTGCAGATAAATACTCATCTAAATGCGTAATGACATGTTTCGCTGCTACCGCTTTTTTGTTGCCTTCTTCAATCAGTTGATCAATGCGCGACGGACGCACTTTTACAATCGCAAATTCCGAAGCGACAAAAAAACCAGTAAGCGCAATAAGAAAAACAATCATCCATAAACTAAATATGTCCAACGAACGTCCGCACGCATACATGCGTGCGGATGCCACCTCCTATTTATTAATCTTCATTATTTCCTTGCACAAAAATAAGTACATACTTGATTAATTCTAACACCGAAATAAGCGCTGCTGCAACATACGTTAATGCCGCGGCGTTTAATACTTTGTTTACCCCTCGTTCTTCTTCATTACGAATAATCCCTTCCGCGATCATAAAGTCTTTTGCACGCGAACTAGCATTAAACTCCACAGGCAACGTAATGACTTGGAACGCTACTGCAAACGAGAATAAAATGATCCCTAAACCAATTAACGAAAATTGTTGCATCAAAAACCCGCCAAGAAGAAGGAATGGAGCCATTCCAGATGTAAAATTAACGATTGGGAACATACGATGGCGCAAAACGAGCGCACCATATGCTTGTTGATGTTGCACTGCGTGGCCAACTTCATGGGCAGCCACCGATACAGCAGCAATCGAACGGCCATAGTAAACCGGCTCTGATAAACGAACGGCTCGAGCAATTGGATCGTAATGGTCTGTCAACGTACCTGGGACAAGCTCTACCGGCACATCGTATAGCCCATTGCGATCTAAAATGAGACGTGCCACTTCTGCTCCCGTTAACCCAGAGGAAGCAGGTACATCTGACCACTTGCTAAAGTTTCCTTTGACTTTAAATTGTGCCCAAATCGACACAGCAAAAGCAATTAAAATAAGAAAATCCATTGGATGAAAAAACATCACATCATCCCTCCATACATTTATTTTAATGAAAAATGATCGAAAATAAAAGAGAATACCCTTTACATATGTTATATACGACTATTGTGTCCAAAAAGTTTCGCAAAATCGAAAAAAACCTCGCAAATCGCGAGGTTGAATAAAATTCCTTTTAATACATGAAACAAAAACGTTTTAATGTGTATGGTGAACGGCACAACGGTTTGGACCAATTTCAAGTTCTTGTTGTTGCTCTGGCGTTGCATCTTTTACACCACGGTTGATGGCGACAATGTCTTCAAAGTTTGGTGGTGTTTCAGAAGATGCAGATTGTGCCACATGTTCAACGAACTCTTCTTCCGTTTTCCCTTGCATGATTTCATTCATTTGACGAATGTTCCCTAACGTATTGCCGATATATCCTTGTTCATTGACTTCTTGATCAAAGTTTGCGTAGTGTGCAGGAAGCACGATGACATCATCAGCAATTTGTGCTACTTTGTTATACACTGTGTCGTATAAATCTTTCGCCCACTCGCGCGCTTTTCCGCCAAGATCTGGTCGACCGAGACCACTTACGAAAATTGTATCGCCAGAGAACAACAATTTATTGTTTACGAAAAATGATACACTACCTGGGGTATGACCTGGTGTTTTGATGGCTAATACTTCTAAGCTTACTTTTTCAAATTCAATACGCTCGTGATTCTCTAGCGGTTCAAATTCGAATACCGCTCCTTCGCTCTTCATTAAATAATATTTCGCACCTGTTTGTTTTGCTAATTCGTATCCACCAGAAATGTGATCGGCATGTAGATGAGAATCAACAATATGTGTAATTGTTACGTTTTCTTTTTGCGCTACTTCTTTATATACATCAATAAATCGGGATGGGTCAACGATGAGCGCTTCTTTGCCTGATACGACCATGTAAGAAAGGCACCCTTTACCGACACGAATAAATTGATATACTTTCATATTTTCATCTTCGTACACAACAACTGGATACAAATATTCACTCCATGCTTTCATGCCGCCTTTTAAATAAAATACTTCTAACCCTTTTTCAGCAAGCATGTCAGCGACCATCATCGAAGACCCTTCTTTTGCACAAACGACGACGATTTTTTTATCTTTCGGTAAGCGTTCTAACACAGGCTCAACACCATCGATTAATTCAAAATAAGGGATGTTTAAATATTCAATGTGCTCTCCTTCAATTTTCCAATCTGCAAAATCTGATTCATTACGAACATCGAATAAGAAAAACGGTTCTTTACGAACAATCATCTCATTGATTTGTTGTGCTGTTAACGCATATACTGCCATGTAATATCCACCTCTCCTTATACCTTATAGGGTATTTATATAAGTAAAAAAATTATTGTTGTAACAATTGCATAATTCGTTGCGGATCAAATCCAACGACCCAACGTCCGTTAATTTCTGTTTGTGGCACGCCCATTTGTCCAGTCGAGCGAACAACGTAATCAACAGCTTCAGGATGTTGATGCAAGTTCACTTCTCTAAAAGGAATGCCACGTTCAGCTAAAAAGTTTTTTAGCAATGTACAATATGGACATGTCGTTGTCGTATATACCGTTACTTGTTTCATGTTACCATTCCTCCTTTATGTTCCACTATTTTATATACCCCTAATGGTATTATAACATAAAGGATGAATTTTTCAACATCTTTTACAAAATGTCCAACCAAATTTTAATAGCTGTTGCTACAATGAGGGCAGCTAAAATAAACTGCAATATTTTTGTATTGACTTTTTTACCAACGTTTGCTCCAATCGGGGAAGCAATTAAACTTGCAACAACCATAATCAACGCCGTCCAAAACTCGAACTGTCCTGTTGTAATTTTTCCTACTGTTGCCCCAATTGATGAAATAAACGTAATCGCTAATGATGTAGCAATCGTCATACGTGTTGGAATTTTTAATACAACGAGCATAATTGGTACAAGAATAAATGCACCAGCGGCTCCGACAATTCCCGCACTCACTCCGACAATAAATGCTAATGCAGCAGCGAGCCACTTATTAAATGTCACTTGATCGAACGGAATATTGTCAATTTCTTTTTTCGGAACAAACATCAAAACGGCCGCAATCGTTGCCAACACCGCATAAACGATATTAATGCCGCCTTCACTCATTAATTTTGAACCATAACCACCGATGAAACTACCGAGCAAAATGCTCGTTCCCATGTAAATAATTAACGTTTTATTTAAATATCCACCTTTCCGGTACGCCCAAACGCCGCCAATTGTTGCGAAAAATACTTGAATGGCGCTAATGCCGGATACTTCATGAGCACTGAATGCAGCGTAGCCAAGCAACGGTGGAATGTAGAGCAACATCGGATACTTAATAATCGATCCGCCAATCCCAACCATTCCTGAAATAAACGAACCGATAAATCCAATGAGAAAAATCGTCACAATAAAGCCGATATCCATGCTAGTTCACTCCTTGTATGAAGCATCGGGACATACGCCCGATGCTTATCACGCTTTACGAATCCAAAATTTTAGTACGTCGCCGTCTTCAGCCATGTCAATCATTTCATGCCCCGCTGATTTTGCCCATGCGGACAAATCGTTTTTAGCTCCTTTATCTGTCACATGAATTTCTAACACTTGACCTGATTGTAATGTATCCATTCCTTTTTTTGTACGAACGATTGGCATTGGACACGCCAACCCTTTTGCATCAACGACAAGATCTGCTTTCATGCTTTTCCTCCTTAGAACGTTAACGTAATGTCAGCATCTTTCGCAAAATCGAGGAATGTAACAGCGCCACCAACATCAATACCATCTACAAAATGTTCTTTTGTTAATCCCATCACATCCATTGTCATTTGGCAAGCAATAAATTTCACACCCATTTCTTGAGCCATGCTTACAAGTTCAGGGATCGATGGAACGTTCGCTTGAGCAAATCCTTGTTGAATTTGTTCTTTTCCTTCTGGAAGCGGCAATTGCTTATACGCTTCTTTATGAATTAAATTTAATCCTTCGAATGTAAAGAAAATCGCTACTTCTGCTTCTGTTGCTGCCGCTGCTGTCGCAATGTTAAATACTTTGTATGCATCGAATAATCCACCATTTGCTGCAATAATTGCTACACGTTTGTTCATTGTTCATTTCCTCCTTTAATGATTGTTCCTTTCCATTCTGTCATGCCTGGAATGACGTTAAATACATGTGTGAATCCTTTTTCAGCTAATTGTTGCGCAGCGAGATCGCTACGATTGCCTGTTCGGCAAATGACGTAAATCGTCTCATCTTTATTTAATTCATTCATTCGTTCGGACAACTGTCCGAGCGGAATATGATACGCTCCTGGAATATGCCCAAACACATACTCCGCTTCTTCGCGCACGTCTAAAATAAATACTTGTTCATTGTTTTCTACTTTCTTTTGCAATTCGTCTAACGCGACAACGTGAGGATATTTCGTTTCCTCTTTGCTTTCTGTAGGATTCGCTTTGCGAAGGTAATGTTTGAGTACATCTCCTTCTTCAATCGTGCCGATATATTGATGCCCTGTGTTTTTTGCCCAACCTTGAATATCGGCAAGCGATCCTTTGTCTGTTGCTTGCACTTCCAGCACTTGGCCAGGTTGTAGCTGTTCCATTGCTTTTTTCGTGCGAACAATCGGCATTGGACAAGATAGCCCACGCGCATCAACGACAAGATCTACATTCATTCGATTCCCCCCTATCGTTCAATGGTATTGTCAAAAGTTTTAAAGACATACCCTAAGTTTTTATTGATTTTATGCGGTTTTCGACAAAAAAAGCTTGCCACCCCTGCTGTTTTT
>NZ_RXXX01000061.1:0-9079 GCF_011006755.1 Anoxybacillus sp. MB8 | reverse complement strand
TTCATCTATTTTACTTACATATCGGAAAGGTTCCTGATTATACCAAATCAGGAACCTGTCTTTTTTTCTCCCACAAACATTTTACTCATACTTTGAAAATTTCGACATGAACTCGACAAAAATTATGGCCAAAAATTGAACAAATAACTCTTGAAAAAGAGAGAAAAAAAGAATAAGATGTTAACGTAGAAATGACAACTTTGTTACAAAACGTTGTATTTTTTTGGTCTATTTCGTGAATAAATTCACAAACTTTTTAAACGATAAAAATCGTTCAACAAGCGCAAGCTAAAAAAAATAAGAAAAGGTGGAAGTGATTCGCTTGAAGAAGCCAAATGTTGTTGTATTAGGTGCAGGTTATGGTGGATTAATGACAGTGACGCGTTTACAAAAGATGATTGGCGTCAATGAGGCAAGCATTACGCTTGTCAACAAACATGATTACCATTATGAATCAACATGGTTGCATGAGGCAGCTGCAGGAACGTTGCATCACGAGCGCGTTCGCTATGCAATTGCAGATGTCATCGATCAAAGTAAAGTAAAATTTATTCAAGATACGGTTGAAAAAATCAACCTCGAACAAAAACAAGTGTTGCTTCAAAACCATGAGCCGTTAACGTATGATTATTTAGTTGTTGCTCTTGGATTTGAATCTGAAACGTTTGGCATTAAAGGCTTAAAAGAATATGCCTTCTCGATTGCGAACGTCAACGCTGCACGTCAAATTCGCGAGCATATTGAATACCAATTTGCGACATATAGCACAGAAGAAGAAAAACGTGATGAGCGTTTGACGATTGTCGTTGGTGGTGCAGGATTTACAGGTATCGAATTTTTAGGTGAGCTTGTAAACCGTGTTCCAGAACTTTGCCGTGAATATGACGTTGATCCAAATAAAGTGCGCATCATCTGCGTAGAAGCAGCACCGACAGTTCTGCCTGGTTTTGACCCAGAACTTGTTGAATATGCGGTAAATGTTCTTGAGAAAAAAGGTGTCGAATTTAAAATTGGTACAGCGATTAAAGAATGTACACCAGAAGGCATTATCGTTAGCAAAGACGATCAAGTAGAAGAAATTAAAGCGGGAACAGTTGTATGGGCGGCTGGAGTACGCGGAAGTCGCGTCATTGACGAATCAGGATTTGAAGCGATGCGCGGTCGTGTGAAAGTGGATCCGTTCTTACGTGCCCCAGGACATGAAGATGTGTTTGTTGTTGGAGACTGTGCGTTAATTATTAACGAAGAAACAAACCGTCCATATCCGCCAACAGCGCAAATTGCAATGCAACAAGGGGAAGTTTGCGCGAAAAACTTAGCTGTGTTAATTCGTGGTCAAGGGGAATTACAACCGTTTAAACCAGATCTCAAAGGAACAGTATGTTCGCTTGGACACGATGATGCGATCGGCGTCGTATTTGGCAAGAAAATTTGGGGGGCAAAAGCGAGCGTCATGAAAAAAGTAATTGACAACCGTGCCCTTTACTTAATTGGTGGTCCAACACTTGTTGCGAAAAAAGGAAAATTTAAGCTATTGTAAAAACGAGCGAAGCGACTTTTCGCTCGTTTTTTCTTTACAAATGATATATTTTTATGTATAATTATCTGAAAATTAAGAAAAAGGAGAGAGGGCTATGAATAAAACAACGTGCCAATATTGTGCGGGAAACGGTTATGTTCATGTTGCGGTTGGAGGATCAGAAACTTGTCACTATTGTGAAGGGACGGGAGTAGAAAAAGATGAAGTGGCAATGAAGCAATAATTGACTCATGTTTTCGCTTTCAGTACACTTAAAATGGTGTATTGGAGGTGAAAACGTATGGAGATGAGCATTCCTGTTTTATTTATTTCTATCTTATTGTTTTTTGTTTTATTTTTTGGCATTGGTTTTTTATTAAATATGATTTTACGAACGACGTGGACGATGGCGATATTAAGCCCGTTCGTTTTATTATTGTGGATTGATCAAATTTCTATAATGGACTATGTCACAAACCCATCCGCATCTTTTGCTCATGTGAAAGAGCGAATAGGATCGTTAGCGAGTGCGGATTTAATCATTTTAAGTAGCGGGATTGTAGGTGCAATCGTTTCAGGTATTGTCATTCAAACATTGCGTAAAAAAGGATATCGTATGTTTTAAACCTTCACAATCGTGGAGGTTTTTTTATTTCTCTTGCGGTGGATGTATATTTTTTTTGAATGTTGGAAAGAAATACAACCGTGGGAGGAGTGAATAAATGGGTATAAAATGGTTAAGACGAACGACCATGGTTGTATTGTTTATGTGTGCGTTCATGACGACATTTCAATCGATATCAGGCGTTGAAGCGAAGATGCTATCTGATTGGTTTTCACCTTCACGTTTTTCTTTTTTCTCATTCAAGTCGTTGTTTTCAACGGATACGTATGAGTATGTAGCAGATCGTTTTCGAAAAAATGAAAAGCAAGTGACACAACTATCATCCCAACAAACAACAAACGAATCGTTGACGTTAGAAGAAGCATTCGATTGGTCGCAATATCCGTCCGTTACTGTTGTAGCAACAGGATATACAGCTGGAGTGGAATCAACAGGAAAAACGCCTGATCATCCGAGTTATGGGATCACATATTCCGGTGTGCGTGTGAAACGTGATTTGTATTCCACGATTGCAGCAGATTTAAACATTTTCCCAATTGGAACGATTTTATTTATTCCGGGATACGGATATGGTGTTGTCGCAGATACAGGATCAGCGATTAAAGGTCATAAAATTGATTTATATTACGAAACAGTAGATGATGTGTATAAACATTGGGGAAAGAAAAAAGTGAACGTATATGTCGTCAAACGCGGAGATGGAACATTATCTGAGCAAGAGATGATTGCACTGAACGAAAATGAATCGATGCAAGTTTTTCGGCAACAATATATAAAGAAAGAGGAAAAGGAAGTTGGTCTATAACCGAACTTCCTTTTCTTGTTATGCAACGTATTTGTTATATGCTTGATGTTCGTTTAGGGCTTTATAAATGCGTGGTGCAATGACACCGGCAACGACCGATAAGATGATATCTTTTGGAAGCGGAACGAGCATCCAGCTCCATGCCATCGTATAAGAAAAACCTTCTGGCGCGTCAGCCCATAATTTGAATGCGGCATACATCCAATTTGTGCCGACAACGTAGTTAATTATCATGCCGATAATTGTTGCTGTGATAAAGCGTGCTACGGAACGATTTGCACTTTTTTCAATAAGTAAACCAGTGACGTATGCTGCAAGAATAAAAGAAAGAATAAAGCCAAACGTTGGGGCAACGATCGTTGAAAACCCTCCGCTAAAACGGGCGAAAACAGGTGCGCCGAATAACCCGATGAGCATATATACAGTCATTGCTATTGCTCCTCGTTTTGCTCCAAGAATGGCGCCAGCTAATACGCAAAAAAATGTTTGTAACGTAATTGGAACTCCACCAATCACGAGAAAAGGAGCCCACGATGTTATGTTTGCTCCGATCGCCATTAACGCTGCAAACATGGCGATAAACGTTAAATCTTTCGCTCGCATTTGTTAACCTCCTTTTTTTATTCGTTAACGAAATGGTATATGATAAAACAAAAAATGTCAATACATAAGTGCGACGTACTTGTGCAACATAACAATACGGAGGGGATGACAATGAGGGAAGAGGAACAATTGCTTCGCGCAAATCGATTAGGTGCAAAAGAAGATATGATTCATATAAGTGAAACGGATGATGGACATGATTTGCGCGATGCAGCCTATATCGGTGAAAAGCAGATGGCGGCACCGAATTATCGCCAGTAAAGCAAGAAGGTGAGTTGGCAACAAGGCGACTCGCCTTTTTTTGGTAAAAGTGTAATGTGAATCGTATTTGGATTAAAAGAGATTTTCATTTCCGATTCGATGCCGATGGATTGAAGTTGCTTTTGTACTTCTTCTTGTTTTGATTGTTGGGCTTTTTCCATTAACTGTTTTGCAAAAGTAGGATCGTTTGCGATTTTTGTCGAAATGGTCGTGGCATCTTTCAATAGTTTTTGTATCGCTTTTGCTGATTGTGTAAATTGTGTAATATCAACGTTTGGATACATTGTTCTCCCTCCTTGGAAGCATTATATGACGAAAAGAAAAAAACGCTCAAAGGCGAGCCTTGAGCGTTTTTATAAGTAACGAATGAAAATATACGCGTGTGAAATAAGCAAGGAAATGAGCGTCAGCGGTGCCCCGATTTTTAGAAAATCAAAGTAGCTAAACCCATGACCTTCACGTGAAGCAATCCCTGCAACGATGACGTTTGCAGATGCTCCAATTAACGTCCCGTTTCCACCTAAACAAGCGCCAAGCGCTAACGACCACCATAAGACGTCAATTTGTGCTGAGTCTGGAGATAACCCCATGCCGACAGCCATATCTTGAATGAGTGGAATCATCGTTGCAACAAACGGAATGTTGTCAATTGTTGCCGAAGCGATTCCAGACACCCAAAGAATTAAATAAGACGCATAATGAATATCTCCTCCTGTGATTTCTAATGCTTTCTCGGCCAAACTTTTAATAAGCCCGATATCGACGAGCCCGCCAACGAGTGTAAACAATCCAGCAAAAAAGAAAATGGTTGTCCACTCAACAGAAGCGAACACTTCTTCTAAGTCGTGTTCTTTGACGCCGATCATCATTAAAATGACAGCGCCTGTCATTGCGATGACTGCCGCATCGACGTGAATCACTGAATGGAGCATAAAACCTAAAATTGTTAATCCAAGCACAGAAACGGACTTTTTCAATAGTACGGCATCTTTAATGTATTGTTTTTCATCGAGTTTCATGAGCCGTTCGATGAGCGCAGCATTTGCTTGAAGACGTTTGCGATAAAACACGTACAAAATAGCAATAACAACAGCCATGATGACGAGAACAACAGGACCTAAATTAAATAAAAAGTCGTTAAACGTTAAATGTTTATTGGCAGAGCCGATCATAATGTTTGGTGGATCTCCAATTAATGTTGCTGTACCACCGATATTTGAGAAAAGCACTTCAGAAATTAAAAAAGGAACAGGGTCTACTTCTAACATACGTGTAATAGAAAATGTAACCGGAACAATTAACAAAACGGTTGTCACATTGTCGAGAAAGGCAGAAAGAACAGCTGTCAGCAATGATAAAATGACTAAAATGTTAATTGGGCTTCCTTTCGCCATTTTTGCAGCTTTAACCGCAACATATTGGAAAAAACCAGATTTGCTCGTAATGCTAACAAGGATCATCATACCGATTAAAAGCGTGATTGTTCCCCATTCGATATGATGCGTGTATGCTTGATGTAAATCAACGATGCCGAAAATAATCATAAAAGCGGCACCTAATAAAGCGATGACAGCACGATTCACTTTTTCTGAGATGATAATGGCGTATGTAATCAAAAAGATTGCAATGGCCGCATAGTATTGAAAATTGCTTACTTCATGAGTGATTGCCTCATGCACGATCTGTCATTCCTTTCTTTTTTACTTTTTTAGTGGCTGGGAGCAGCTTGGACATGTTAAATGCGTCGTGTCAGCGTTTACATTGCGAATATAAAAAGAAAACCCGCAGTTCGCGCATTCGATTTGTGATAAGCGATCGATAAACAATTTTGTGGATGGTGACCCTTGTTTCGTTGTATCGATAACTTCCACATGTACATGCTCACGGGAATCGTCTTCTGCAAGAACTTGACCTTCTGTTTCTTCTTTTACCCGCCATCCGTGATCTAAAATATGTTGCTCTAGTTGGCTATGAGAAGAGTTTGCTAACATATCTTCAGCTAATGTCATCAACTGTTCATTTGTTAAAGATTCAAATGGAATTTTTTGTTTTTGTTCGTTCCAATACCCCCTTAATTGTGCTTCTGTAAATACGAATGTGATGACTTTGTGGATCACGACGTTTTTCAAACAAATACGCCTCCCCTTTTTTGTTTACGAATCCAATTATATTCCTTTTTGCGAAGTGATACAATTGTCTTTATGATATAATGAGTGAGAAGATATATGGAGAGGTTGATTGTATGACTGACATCATATTTGGATTGTTTTTATACTTCCCAGAAGATAAAACAGAGTACATTCCTGCTGCCATTTCATTTACGGCATTTTTTATTGCGGCTGTGTTGACGATGCGGGCCATTATAAAAATTTCAAAACGTCAAGAAGAAAAAGCGAAGCAATTAGAAGAACAGCTGAAAAAACAACAAGTAAACGACTAAATGGACAAAAACTGGGCATAATAAGCTGTAAATATGTAGTTGGAGGGCTTATTGTGCGTCAAATGATTATATGTGTCGTTTTATTTCTTTTGAGCGGATGTATGGAAGAGAAAGTGAAAAACGTCGATGTCAATATGATAAATGAAGATAGTGACTCGATTGGGACGATTAAAATGTCGCAGCAACCTGAAGGAGTGAAACTTGATATTGATTTAAAAGGGCTGCCTCCAGGAGAACATGCGATCCATATTCATGACAAAGGAACATGTGAACCACCTACATTTCAATCAGCTGGGGAACATTTCAATCCAGAAGGAAAAGAGCACGGTCTCCTTCATCCGGAAGGAGCGCATGCAGGCGATTTACCGAATTTAATTGTAAAAGAAGATGGAACGGTGGAAGTGCAATTGATGGCTCCGAATGTCAATTTGTCAGAAGAGAAAAACGGCCTATTCACCAAAAACGGAACATCGATTGTCATCCACGAAGGAAAAGATGATGGGATGTCTCAGCCGGCAGGAAATGCAGGCAAGCGAATCGCATGCGGCGTGATTAAAAAACGGTAGTCGCAAGCGATGTCGTCTTGCTTATTTTTTTGAAAAAATGCGTGCATTTTTTTCTAAATTGTGTGAAAATTTATGACAGGGGGGATTTGTATGAAACTAACTGAAAAAGAAATTGAAATTGTTGAATTGTTAGAAAAAAACGCGCGTCTGCCGATTGATACGATGGCGAAAATGGTTTCTCTATCGGTTTCAGAAGTGGAGGATATAATAAAAAAATTAGAAGAAGCGAAAGTGATTGTACAATATGCAACGATCGTGGACTGGCGGAAAGTAGATGGCCATGAAGGGGTGACGGCAATGATCGATGTCAAAGTGACACCGAAGCGTGGCGTTGGATTTGACGAGGTAGCCGAACGTATTTATCGCTTTCCGGAGGTTAAGTCTGTCTATTTAATGTCTGGTGCCTACGATTTATCTGTTGTCATTGAAGGACGTTCCATGTCTGAAATTGCCCATTTTGTTTCTGAAAAATTATCGACGCTCGATTCCGTCATTTCAACGACAACCCATTTTATTTTAAAGAAATATAAGCATGACGGCACCGTGTTTGAGCAAGGTGATCAAGATCGAAGAATCGTGGTGGCTCCGTGATGCAAAAGACGAAAACATATATATCTGACACTGTATCACGCTTAAAACCGTCTGGTATTCGTCGCTTTTTTGATTTAGCGGCAAGTATGGAAGGGGTCATTTCACTTGGAGTGGGCGAGCCCGATTTTATTACCCCTTGGAGTGTGCGGGAAGCTTGCATTTTATCATTAGAACAAGGCTATACATCATATACAGCGAACGCAGGTTTATGGGAGTTAAGAAAAGAAATTAGCGACTATGTAGCGCGTCGATTTCATGTGTTATATGATCCAGCTGATGAAATAATTGTGACGGTTGGGGCAAGTCAAGCGCTCGATGTGTCGCTTAGAGCCATTGTGAATCCAGGTGATGAAGTCATTGTTGTTGAGCCGAGCTTTGTTTCGTACGCACCGCTTGTTTCATTAGCTGGAGGTGTGCCAATTCCCGTTCAAACGAGTGGAAAGCATCAATTCAAATTGCAACCAGAGCAAATTGAGCAAGTAGTGACGCCGAAAACGAAAGCGTTAATCATTTGTTCGCCAAACAATCCGACAGGAGCGGTGTTGAATGCGAAAGAATTGATGCAAATTGCGCACATTGTAGAAAAGCATGATTTGCTTGTCATTTCGGATGAAATTTATGCGGAGTTATGTTACGACGAACAATACACAAGCTTTCCGGCAATTGATCGCATGAGAGAGCGAACGATTTTAATTAATGGATTTTCGAAAGGCTTTGCGATGACAGGATGGCGCCTTGGATTTATTGCTGCACCGAGGGATTTCGCTACGGCGATGTTAAAAATTCATCAATACACGATGATGTGTGCACCGACGATGGCGCAATATGCTGCCATTGAAGCATTACAAAATGGAGCGGCTGATGTCGAACAAATGAAAAAAAGCTATCGGCAACGACGCAACTTCTTTGTTCAATCATTGAATGAAATCGGCCTTTCTTGCCATATGCCGGGAGGGGCGTTTTATGCATTTCCGTCCATTCAGTCAACAGGCATGACATCAGAGCAGTTTGCAGAGCGTTTATTGTTAGAAGAAAAAGTAGCTGTCGTTCCCGGCCATGTGTTTGGAGAAAGCGGGGAAGGATATATTCGTTGTTCATATGCATCATCGCTCGAACAATTGCAAGAGGCGATTCGGCGCATGAAGCGATTTCTTGAACGACTGTAAAAAAAGCTGACGCGCTGTCAGCTTTCTTTGTTGTATTTCAATTCATATAACATTTGCATGACGCGCAAAAAGTCTTCTTCACTAAATTCTTTTGCTTTTCGCAAAATAAGTTTTGCGCGCTTAATGCCAATTTCTTTAATTAAATATTCGATTTCTGGATCGAGACTAGATGAATTGGATAAATCGGCACGCTCTAATAATTCAGATGCAGGGACATCGAGCGCAGTGCAAAGTTTTAAAATAGTTGGTGTGTCAGGGACTTGCTCCCCGGATTCGTATTTTTGAATGGTTGCTACCCCTACCCGAACTTTCATGGCCAACTCTTGTTGTGACATATTTCGCTGTTCCCGATACATGCGAATATTTTCACCAATTGTACTCATTTATTCTCCCACCTCTCCAAAATTCGTTTAGGTATTGTCAAAAGTTTTAAAGACATACCCTAAGTTTTTATTGATTTTATGCGGTTTTCGACAAAAAAAGCTTGCCACCCCTGCTGTTTT
>NZ_RXXX01000060.1:0-10853 GCF_011006755.1 Anoxybacillus sp. MB8 | reverse complement strand
TTAAAAAAGATGACCCCTATTCAATATAGGAATCATCTTCTAGCTGCTTAATCTCTTTTTTTATAGTGTCCTTGACATGGGTGCCACTTTACGTCCGTCAACCTCTTTTTCCATTAAATTTTCCTTTTACTTACTTCGGAATGTAAAATCATTAAACTTTGTGATTGTTGTGTTTCGCCATTTACTTGAGCGTGGGCGTGTTTCGGGTTTGCCCATGGTTGTGGGAACGGATCGGAATAGCGGTTATCATAAAATTTTTTACGCCAGTGTTTACCCATTTTATTCCTCCTCGATGTCGCCTCGTTTATTGGACGCGTGCATTCGTTCTTGAGGGTGCGTATTAATCGTGCCGTTTGCACGTTTTGATGCGTACTCTGCTTTTGCGCGTGGCTCGCCTTCTAATTTTTCATTGTTTTGATTCGGAAAGCCTCGTTCTTTATTGCTCAATGTTAGTCCCCCCAGCCGTTCATTTCGTGCTTTTTGAGCACACGTATAGTATTCGTTAATAAACGTCTATTTATGAACGAGCATGGTTGCTTTAGCTTGGAATAAGTTCTAATTTTTTGCGCAATTTCTTTTCGCTAAAAATCCATCCTGTATATGAGCTAACAATGTTTAGGTCGAGATCGAGTTGGACGACTGCTACAAACGGATAATAATTTTTGCTTCGGTAACGCAAGTCGATGAAACGCACTTCATAATGATCGTTATATTCATGAATTTCCCAACGATATACGGGGGAAAAAGATAAAAATGCAGCTAAATTTTCATCTTGTTTTGCTTTTTCAATGATTGGGATGTCTGGAATCGGACATTTTTCGAATATGTCAAGTACAGTAATTGTCCCATTTTGCGCGCGCGCAACGTAAAAATGGTTTGATGTCGTCACAGCTAAATGCCATTCGTTCCATTTTATTGTCGGAACGGTAATGACTTGTTCAACATCCGGAAACATTTGTTTCAACTTGCGTTTTATTGCTTGTTGTTGACGAAAACGAATGATATAGTAACCAATGAGCACGACATATACAGCTAGAAACGTATACCCCGCATGTTGTCCGTTCAACCATAAGACGACGCCAGCTAAGTGAACAATAAAAATAAACGGATCGAACGTGTTAATGATACCGAGCGCAACCCATTTTTTTGAAAAAGGACGCAACGCTTGCGTGCCATATGAATTGAAAATATCGACAAACACGTGTACACTGACGGCGATAAATGTCCAAAGGGCTACATGAAAAAACGACGTGTCATATATATAAAAGAGAGTGACACTAATGAGCAACGTCCAAATGAACAAAGCGGGGATCGAATGCGTCATGCCACGATGATTGCGAATATATTTGGCGTTATTTTTTAGTTTAAACACGGTGTCAATATCAGGTGCTTGTGAGCCGACGAGCGTGCCGATAAGCACGGCATGCGCGAGCGTTGGATCGTTAGCGATCGTTGGATCAAATGTAGCTAATCCACCTAATGCAAACCCCATTAAAACGTGTGTACCTGTATCCAAATAAAAGGCCTCCTTTTTTCCGACTGAACTTACTTTTAGTTTACCACCTTGGAGGAATGAACGTGAAAGAAAATGTACAACAAATATTGGCTCATTTTCATATTGAGCAGTTTCAACATGATTTAATTCATTGGTTTCAAACAGAGCAACGTGATTTGCCTTGGCGAAAAGATAAAGATCCTTACAAAATATGGGTATCTGAAGTGATGCTTCAACAAACGCGAGTCGATACAGTCATCCCTTACTTTTATCAGTTTATCGAAAAGTTCCCGACTTTAGACGCGTTAGCTGAGGCGGAAGAAGAAGAAGTGTTAAAGGCGTGGGAAGGGCTCGGCTATTACTCGCGTATTCGTCATTTGCATGAAGCGGTAAAAGAAGTGAAAGAAAAGTACGGAGGATGTGTACCTGCGTCCAAAGAGCAGTTTTCTTCATTAAAAGGTGTTGGACCGTATACGACAGGAGCGGTGTTAAGCATCGCTTACGGCATTCCTGAACCTGCGGTAGATGGAAATGTTATGCGAGTATTGTCGCGTATTTTTTATATAACAGATGATATTGCGAAAGGAAGTACACGAAAAAAGTTTGAAAACATTGTTTCCAAAATTATTTCACACGACAATCCGTCTGATTTTAATCAAGCGTTAATGGAACTTGGTGCGCTCGTTTGCACGCCGAAAAATCCGAGTTGCTTTCTATGTCCTGTTCAGCGTCATTGTCGGGCGTTTGCAGAAGGGGTAGAAACTGAGCTACCTGTAAAAACAAAAGGGAAAGCACCGAAACGTGTTTCTTTTCGTGCCATTGTGCTTATGAATGAAAAGGGAAATATACTCATTCAAAAACGCCCGCCTCGTGGATTGTTGGCAAATTTATGGCAATTTCCAAATGATGAACATGCTCCAACACGAAACGATGAAGCATTTGTAAAAGAAATAAGTGAACGATATCATGTCGTCATTCGTTCGCTAGAGCGAATCGGTTCATTTGAGCACGTTTTTTCCCATGTTGTATGGCATATTGAAGCATATAAAGGGAACGCGCTGGAATTACAAATGGGAGATGAAACGAATAAATGGGTGACGATCGATGAGCTTAAGCAATATGCATTCCCAGTTATATATCAAAAAATATGGCAAGCGTACGAGTAAAGGCAAACGCCTTTACTCGTAAAATACGCGCGTTCCATTCGTATATGTCGCTTCGTTTCGCTGTAAACCGCCTCTTGCTTCAATTTCTTCCACAATTTCACGATGCATTGTTTGTCCCTCAACGTTTAAATACGGAGTGACTTGTTGAAGAGCATGATGAAAAAACGCTAACTCGCTATCTTTCCATTGCTGTTTAGGAATCATTTGTAAGGCCGTTAAATCGCGTCCAATATACATCGTTTTCACCTCTTTATGTAGTGTAGAAAGTGAAACAAAAAATTATTCATACGGATATTTTTTAAATAGACGGTACAAAGTAATGAGCGTGGAGGTGAGAATGATGAAGCCAAACAAAACGATTGCAGGAACAAACATTCAACATGTAAAACAGCAAAATGCTGGTCAGTACGGAACAGAGTTTTCAACTGAAACAGATGTTCAACATGTGAAACAACAAAACGCGAAAGCAGAAGCAAAGAAAAATTAATAACGGGCAAAGGGCATCGGTTTTCGTCCGATGCTCTTTTTCTTCATTGCTTATTAACGGTATAATAGAGGAAAAAGCGTCGAATGAAAGTAGGGAATGTGTATGGAATATCCACAAACAGGGGCGATCATTCAAATTCATAGTTATAAACATGACGGCCATATCCATCGTGCATGGAAAGAAACCGTTGTGTTAAAAGGAAGCGAAGAAGAAGTGATTGGCGGCAACGATCGTACACTTGTGACGGAAGCAGATGGGAGAACGTGGGTGACGCGTGAGCCGGCCATTTGTTTTTTTTATGCAAAACATTGGTTTAACATTATTGCGATGATTCGTGCTGAAGGGGTGTATTACTATTGCAACATTAGCTCGCCTTACGTTTGGGATGGAGAAGCGCTAAAATATATCGATTATGACTTAGATATTAAAGTATTTCCGAACGGTCAATACGACATATTAGATCGCGATGAATATGAGCGCCATCGCGAACAAATGAACTACCCTGAAATTATTGATAAAGTTTTAAAAAATAATGTTCAAAAATTAATTCAATGGATTAAAGAGAAAAAGGGACCGTTTGCCCCTGAAGTAGTTGAACATTGGTATAAAAAGTTTATTATGTGTAGAAAGTGAAAATGATACATACATGAACAAAAAAACAACGGTTACTTACTAATGGCCGTTGTTTTTTATTTTTTATAAACAATGATTAAATTTTTTGAATTTTTGTATTGTATTTTTTTAATATTCGTGTAATAATTTGAAACGTAACATAAAAATTATTTTAAAAATATAAATTTTCTGTATATAGAAGGAGTGGCTTCCGTGGGAGATGAAGCGATTTTACGAGTAAAAAGCTTAAAAACATGCTTTTTCACAGACGAAGGGGAAGTTCCTGCGGTTGATGGCGTAGACTTTTACATAAATAAAGGCGAAATTTTAGGCGTTGTCGGTGAATCGGGCTGTGGAAAAAGTGTTACATCGCTCTCTATTATGGGATTGTTGCCAAAAGGAATCGGAAAAATTACAGATGGAGAAATATGGTTTAAACATGAAAATATTGTGCTAGCATCGGAAAAAAGGATGAAAGAAATACGCGGGAATGAAATAGCGATGATTTTCCAAGAGCCGATGACGTCGTTAAATCCGCTTTTTACGATCGGTAACCAAATGATTGAAGCGATTCGTATTCATGAAAAAATAAGCAAATTAGAAGCGCGAAAGCGAGCCATTGATATGCTTAAACTTGTCGGTTTACCTCGTGCTGAGGAGATCATTGATGAATATCCGCATCAGCTATCAGGAGGCATGCGGCAGCGCGTGATGATTGCGATGGCGATGGTATGCAATCCATCTTTATTAATTGCAGACGAGCCAACGACTGCTTTAGACGTGACGATTCAGGCACAAATTTTACATTTGATGAAACAGTTAAACGAACAATTCGGCACAGCGATTATGATGATCACACACGATTTAGGAGTCGTCGCTGAAATGTGTCATCGCGTCGTTGTTATGTATGCGGGAAAAATCATTGAAGAAGGGGATGTTCAAACGATTTTTCGAAATCCAAAACATCCATATACGATTGGACTTATTCGTTCTGTTCCAGATATTCGGGAAAGAAAAGCACGTTTATATTCTATTCCAGGAAGCGTACCGAAGCCGGGCTCGATTAAACAAGGTTGTCGTTTTGCGGCAAGATGCGAGCAGGCATTTGAGCGGTGCTTTTCCCAAAATCCTGATTTATACGAAGTAGAACAAGGCCATCGCGCGCGTTGTTTTTTGTATACAAAGGAGGAAAGCGTCATCCATGAACGAACCGTTACTACAAGTTAAAGGGTTAAAAAAATATTTTCCGATTACGGCAGGTTTATTTAATAAACAAATCGGTCAAGTGAAAGCGGTCGATGATTTATCGTTCGTTGTTTACAAAGGAGAAACGCTCGGCATTGTCGGGGAGAGCGGCTGTGGAAAATCGACGACGGGGCGTATGCTTATGCGGCTTATTGAGCCAACGGAAGGATCTATTTTATTTGAAAATGAAGAAGTGACAAAACTATCGCCCCAACAATTAAGAAAAGTGCGTCGCGATATGCAAATGATTTTTCAAGACCCGTTTGCATCGCTCAATCCGCGCCATACAGTAGAAAAAATTTTAGAAGAACCGCTGATCGTGCATGGAATTGGGTCAAAGGAAGAGCGACGAAAAAAGGTGCGGGAGATGTTAGAAGTCGTTGGATTAAGTAGCTATCATGCGAAACGCTATCCGCATCAATTTAGCGGAGGACAACGACAACGTATCGGCATCGCTCGCGCATTGATGACGAAACCGAAGCTCATTATCGCAGATGAGCCCGTTTCCGCACTAGATGTGTCCATTCAGGCACAAGTGCTTAACTTACTAGAAGATTTACAAAAAGAGTTTGGTTTGACATATATTTTTATCGCTCACGACCTTGGTGTTGTGCGTCATATTAGCGATCGTGTTGGCGTCATGTATTTAGGACGAATGGTTGAACTCGCTAACAGCGAAGAGCTATATCGCCATCCGAAACATCCGTACACAAAAGCGTTGCTTGAAGCTGTTCCGATTCCAGATCCGGAATATAAAAAAGAAAAGCAACTGCTTACCGGGGATTTACCGAGTCCATCGAATCCGCCAACAGGGTGCGCTTTTCATACACGATGTCAAGCATGCATGGATATTTGTAAAACGACAAAACCAGAATGGAAAGAAGTTGGAAATGGGCATTACGTCGCCTGCCATCTTTATACATAAAGATGGCTAGGCGATGAAATATATATTTATTCACTAAGGGGGAAAAGAAATGAAGAAAAAATGGTTATTAACCATGCTTACGTTTCTTCTTGTAGCAGCGACTGCGCTTGCAGGTTGCGGCAAGTCGGAACAAACAGGTGGAGGCAAAACGGAGGAAGCTGAAAAGCAAACGACGCTCGTCTATGGACGCGGCGGTGACTCTGTTGGGTTAGACCCAGCCACAGTGACAGATGGTGAATCGTTTAAAGTAACAAAAAACATTTTTGACACACTTCTAGACTATAACGATGGTGATACAACGATTCAACCAGCATTAGCGAAAGAATGGACGATTTCTGACGATGGCTTAACGTACACGTTTAAGCTTCGTGAAGGTGTAAAGTTCCATGACGGAACAGATTTTAACGCAGAAGCTGTTGTATTTAACTTTGAACGTTGGGCAAACGGGAATGCAGATACGTTCCCTTATTATGGCTCAATGTTTGGTGGATACAAAAATGATGAAGGGCATGTCATTAAAGAAGTAAAAGCGTTAGATGAACATACGGTGCAGTTCGTTTTAAAACGTCCGCAAGCGCCATTCTTAAAAAATCTGGCGATGGTACCGTTTGCGATCGCTAGCCCTGAAGCAATTAAAAAATATGGCGACAAATTCGGTGAAAATCCTGTTGGAACAGGTCCATTTATCTTTAAAGAGTGGAAGCGCAATGAACGCATCGTGCTTGAGAAAAATAAGGAATATTGGTTAGAAGGTCATCCAAAACTTGATAAGTTAATTTTCGTATCGATTCCAGACAACTCTGCACGCCTCAATGCGTTGTTAAAAGGCGAGATTGATATTATGGAAGATTTGAATCCTTCTGATTTAGCTCAAGTAGAAGGAAATAAAGATTTCCAAGTGTTTAAACGTCCTTCGATGAACGTCGGTTATGTCGGATTAACTGTTACACGCGGTCCATTAGGAAATAAACTCGTTCGTCAAGCGTTGAATCATGCGGTAGATAAACAAGCGATTATTGATGCGTTTTATGCAGGTCAAGCACAACCGGCGAAAAACCCATTACCGCCAAGCATTCCTGGCTACAACGACGCGATTCAAGACTATCCGTATGACTTAGAAAAAGCAAAACAATTACTTGCAGAAGCTGGTTATCCAAACGGCTTTGAAATGGAATTATGGGCGATGCCTGTTCCACGTCCATACATGCCAGATGGACAAAAAGTAGCCGAAGCGTTACAAGCAAGCTTTGCGAAAATTGGCGTAAAAGCAAAAATCGTCACGTATGAATGGGCGACATACTTAGATAAAGTGGCAAAAGGAGAAGCAGACGCCTTCTTGCTCGGTTGGACGGGCGATAACGGTGATGCAGACAACTTCTTATATGCGTTGCTTGATAAAGATAGCATTGGCAGCAACAACTACACATACTATGCAAACGATGAGTTGCACAACATTTTAATCGAAGCACAAACAGTTAGCGATGAAAACAAACGAAACGAATTGTACAAAAAAGCACAAGAAATTATTAAAGAAGACGCACCATGGATTCCGCTCGTACACTCAACACCGTTATTAGCAGGTAAGGCAAACATTGATGGATTTAATCCGCATCCGACTGGAACGGATAAATTTACAAAAGTACAGTTTAAATAACATTTGTGTTGAGGGAGGGGAGGGAATCCTCTCCCTTTCCATCATGTCAGAAAGGAGTGAAACGTATGTTTTCATATACAGTCAAACGCATTTTAACGGTCATTCCTGTTTTGCTTGGCATGTCGCTCGTCGTATTTTTTATGATTCGTGCCATTCCGGGAAATCCTGCGCAAGTCATTTTAGGACAAAAGGCGACGAAAGAAGCGGTAGAGGCGTTAACGCATAAACTCGGATTAGACCAGCCGTGGTACATTCAATACATGAAATATCTTGGCGGATTATTAAAAGGGGATTTAGGGGAATCCATTCGCACGGGGGTTGCGGTTTCACAAGAAATTTGGCCATATTTAGCGGCGACATTAGAACTGTCGCTTGCAGCGATGTTCATTGCTGTGGTGATTGGTGTCAATGCAGGTATTATTAGCGCATGGTTTCAAAACTCTTGGTTTGATTATGTTGCGATGGTTTTAGCGTTGATTGGGGTTTCGATGCCTATTTTTTGGCTCGGGTTGATGGAACAATGGATTTTTGCGATTAACTTAGATTGGTTCCCGACATCTGGACGAGAAGATGTACGAAATCCAATTGAACCGATTACCCATTTATATGTCATTGATACGTTAATTCAAGGAAATACAGATCAGTTTGTTCAAACATTGCAACACTTAGTGCTTCCGAGTGTCGCTTTAGCGACAATTCCAATGGCTATTATTGCTCGCATGACTCGTTCAAGCATGCTTGAAGTGATGAAGTCGGATTATATTCGTACAGCACGCGCGAAAGGATTAAGCATGTTTTGGGTTGTGTACAAGCATTCGTTAAAAAATGCGATCATTCCTGTATTGACGGTTATCGGTTTACAAATGGGGTTGTTACTTGGCGGGGCGATTTTAACGGAAACGATTTTCAGTTGGCCGGGAATTGGTCGGTACATTTATGAAGCGATTGGCTATCGCGATTATCCTGTCATTCAATCAGGCATTTTAATTGTTGCGATGATTTTTATTTTTATTAATTTAATTGTTGACCTTCTATATGCTGCAATTGATCCGCGAATTAAATATAACTAAAAGGAGGGGAGCGCATTGGCTGAGCTGGCACGAAACGAGGGAAATGTTGTACAGCAAGAAGAAAAAGCAACATCGTTATGGAAAGAAGGATGGATTCGTTTTCGAAAAAATAAAATGGCACTCATCGGAAGTGGCATTGTGCTATTTTTCATTTTGCTTGCCATTTTCGCACCATTTATCGCTCCGTACGATATGAACGACCAACAACTATCCATGCGTTTGCAAGCACCATCGAAAGATCATATATTTGGAACAGATGATTTTGGACGAGACATTTTTTCCCGTGTCGTTTATGGGGCACGCATTTCGTTATGGGTCGGATTTTTTTCTGTGTTAGGTTCGGTTGTCATCGGCTCTTTACTTGGAATTATCGCAGGATACTATGGACGATGGGTTGATGCGGTGATTTCGCGCGTATTTGACATTATGCTCGCATTTCCGAGCATTTTATTAGCGATTGGCATTGTGGCGGTTTTAGGACCGTCATTGAAAAATGCGCTCATTGCGATCGCGGTCATTAACATTCCGAACTTCGGGCGTCTCATTCGTTCGCGTGTATTAAGCATTAAACAGGAAGAGTATATTACAGCGGCGAAAGCAATTGGCATGAGTGATGCGCGCATTTTATTCCACCACATTTTGCCGAATAGTATGGCGCCTATTATTGTCCAAGGCACGCTTGCGATCGCGACGGCTATCATTGAAGCGGCAGCTCTCGGATTTCTTGGGCTAGGAGCACAGCCACCAAACCCGGAATGGGGGAAAATGCTAGCGGATTCAAAAGCATATTTAACGCAAGCACCATGGACGATGATTTTTCCGGGATTGGCAATCATGTTAACCGTATTAGGATTTAACTTAATGGGTGATGGATTGCGCGATGCGCTTGATCCGCGTATGAAAAGCTAAAAGATGTCCCGTTGGTATGTCGGGACATCTTTTATTCTTGCTCTGGGGTAGGGACGACGTGCTCTTCTTTATGGTAATGATGGAAGCTTTCGATCAGCGTGTCTAAATGTTCAAGTTGATGGCTATACTCAATAATCGCTCCGATAAGTGGAAATAGTTGATAATTTTCTTGCTTAATGCTTTGTTGAGCATAATGGTTTAAAAACGAGTGGATTAATCCTTTTTTTCCAGAGCATGCTTCTGTAACGAATTGTGATTGTGGATCAGACTTGACCTTCCCAATGAACTTTAGCAATATTTGATCGTGATAATTTAACAAACAGTCGAGTTCGTTTTTTATGGCGTCTTGAAGTTCAGCAGATGTATGTGCTAGCTCGTTTTCTAAACGATGTAACAATTTTAACGTTTCTAGCGCCCGATTTGTTGCGACAATCATTTGGCGATATAACACAAGTTTACGTGATTTGCTATATTTATGCTTGCGAAAATATGTCCGTTCTTCTTTGTAAAGCAAATAAAGTTGGTCTAGTTTCATCATGTTTTCTTTAAATTTTTCGATGTCTTCTTTTAATAAATGATGTTCAGATGCATGTCGTACATTCATGCGAATCCATTTCAAAATATGTTCGGTATATTCCACAATTTTCGTGTATAGCTTCTTTTCATACTTTGGCGGAAGAAATACTAAATTAACGATAAATGCTGCAAACACGCCTAACATAATTGTTGAAAAGCGAATAAGCGCAAATTCAATAAAGTGTTCTTCGGTATATTCCATAATTGCAATAACTGTCACAAGCGCAACAGAAATAGAAGATTCTAAACGAAGACGAAGAAATAACGCAATGACTAAAATGGCGGTTAGTCCAATAATAAATGGATCGTGGCCGAAAACAAGCGTAAAAACGATCGCGAAAACCGCACCAATGACATTTGCTTGCACTTGTTCAATTAAAGATAAATATGAACGGTAAATCGTTGGCTGCATTGCAAATACAGCTGAAATACCAGCAAACACAGGAGAAGGCAACTGCAACAGTTTCGCTAAAACTAATGCAAATGTAATCGCAATCCCGGTTTTAAAGACGCGGGCTCCAAGTCTCATCGTCGCTCAAATTCCTTTCTTTTTCATCATCTTGTTAGAACAACAAACAAATATACATGTTTTTCATCAGTATATCAAGATAAAAGGAAAAAAAGTTTGAGTCAAGACTTTGTGGGAGATTTTTTTCTCGACCGATTTTTTTGGTTATATATGGTTTTATAAAATCGTTATATGTAAGCGCTTTT
>NZ_RXXX01000005.1:0-127733 GCF_011006755.1 Anoxybacillus sp. MB8 | reverse complement strand
TGGGATTGTTTGTGTGGTTACTTACATTCTACAGGAAAAGTGCTCTTTTTTCTATGTTTTTATGGATATTATTGGTTAATCAACACACGTGGTCAGGTATACCTATTTTTCCAATGTCGTGAAGAAGGGCAGCGTGATATAAACTATTCAACTCGTCATCTAATAAGCCAATATGTGTACCGATTTGTAAACAATAATTCGCAACGCGTCGAGAATGTTCAGCAATATATTTATGTTCATCGCTTTGTTTCTCAATTTCAGCTAACAAAGAGAGAATACGTCTCGTTTTATCATTATGTATATTTAATGCATGAACGAGAATAGTCATTTCGTCAACATATACGTTCGGAATGGTTTCATGACCTGCTTGCTGCCGAAGCCGATGAAACGTATGGTTTATTTGTTTTGATATGATATAACTTATTCCGATATAAAATGCGATGAGAGCGATAAAAAACACAAAAGAAGTAAAGAAGAACGCTACGCTCATTTGATTTTGAATAAAAAAATGTTTCGTGAAAAGTATGTACGCAAAAACAATGCCAATCATGCCTATTCCGTAGTGGATCATTTTGTGAAATTGCGATAAGTGGATCGAGTCGCTTGCCATTAAAGCACTTTGATAACCACGTTTAAAAAAATAAAAAACATCACGTTCGATTACTTTTTGTAAAGAATGATAAGAAATATGAAAGAGCATCGGATGCCATAAAGCGTACAAGGTAATCGCTATCATAAAGTGTTTGCTCGACAAGCGAAATAAGAGCAATAAAGCAATAAACATGAAAAAAGAAATGAGAATAGTGTTTATTATTGTTAACGGTTGTTTTTTTAATACATATATATATCTGTAAATACTATGCTCATTTTCTTCTTTTTTGAAACTTTTTAATTTTCTAATTTTATTTTCGAAAATAACGATAAATAAGGACAGGGCTACAAACCATGAGCATATAACATGAAAACTTTTTAAAACATCTATGGAGATGAGGACAAAGGAAACAACTGTGTAACAACATATGACTAACGTATAAATGGTACGTTTTGCATGAGCATAAACGTCCATGAACTCACCGCCTTATTCCAGTAAAAAGATGAAGAAAGGTTTGTTCGTGTATATTATAGTTTCTTTTTAGGAATTTTTCAACAAAAAAATCCAAAAAAGAAACAAAATATGAAGGGAATGGTGGATGTGAATGATGTAAAGGATGTCATCAGTAAAAGAATTAAGCAACGACTGAAGCAACTAAATTTAAAACAAAAAGATTTAGTTGAACAAACAGGACATTCAAAAAGCACGATTAATAAAATTGTGAACGGGACAGTTACTCCAAGGGTTGATTTGCTTATTCCGATTAGTCGAGTTCTTGATGTTTCGATAGACTGGTTAGTTGCGAATGAACGAAAAGAGAAAGCAAACGATAAAAGCAAGGTAGAAGATGAAATTATAAATATTTTACGTCATGTTGATGAAACGAAAAAAGTTCATATTTATTTTATTATTTCATATATTTTGATGGTTCTTGAAGAGAAAAATACGGCGAAAAAAAAGTAGATCAGCCATCGGCTGATCTACAAGGTGAAGCGTTGAATGAGTTGTTGTAGTTTCGTCGAAATATGCGCAAGTTGTTTTGCAGATTCATCTAGTTGTTTTGAAATGTTTGCTTGTTCGTCAATTGAATTTGTCGCTTCTTGAATTTCTTGTTGAACATCTTTTGCTGTTTCTACAATGTTTTCAATAGATGCGGTGACTTGTTCCACTCCAGCTGACATTTGTTCTGTTGCCGCAGATATTTCTTGAATTTCTTCTGAAACGATGTCTGTTTTTTGGACAATTCGTTCAAAGGTTTGAGCGGTGTTTGTAATCACTATGCTTCCTTCTTTAATATCATCAGCTCCTTGCTTCGTTACTTCCTCCACTTCTTGTACTTGGTGCTGGACATGGCTAATCAAGTCGCTCACTTGTTTCGCTGCTTCATCTGCTTGTTCAGCTAGTTTTCGAACTTCCTCTGCCACGACGGCAAATCCTCGCCCAGCTTCTCCAGCTCGTGCTGCTTCAATGGCGGCATTTAGAGCAAGTAAATTTGTTTGTGATGAGATGGCGCTAATTGCTGCAACGATATGTCCAATTTGTTCAGAATATGATGTGAGATTATTCACTTGTTTGTTAATAAGAGCGAAAGATTGTTCAATTTGCTTCATTTGTTTTACGGTTTGTTCAAGTTGCTCTTTTCCTTGTTTTGCATCATCGGACATTTCTTTCGCTGAGTCGGCTACTTCCGATGTTGACTCGGCTAGTTTTTGAACCCCAATCGCCATTTCCTCCATCGCCCTCATACTTTCAAGCAATGCTTCAGTTTGTGACGTCGTTCGTTCTGTAATTTCACTCATCACCTCATGCACATATGTGCTTGCTTCACTATTTTGTTTTGCATTTGTCGCGATATGACTGGCTTCATTTGCTAATTGGTTGCTTTCGTCAGACAATGTTCCAATTTGCTCACGAAGTTGATTTACCATTGTTTCCATTGATTTCGTTAACGTGCCTACTTCATCTGCATAAGGTAACGATTGAATATAAACGTTTAAGTTTCCTTCAGCAATTTGTTGAGCAGCGAGTGCTGTATGACGAACAGGTAGTAAAATACGGCGAAGCGTTACAGTAATAAAAACTGTAAGCAATAAAACGATCACAATAATCCCAACTACCCCCTCAATTGTTAATATTTGCACATGTTTAAACACAACATGAGAGGGAACGGATAGTACAAGCGCCCATGTTTTTTCGAAGCGTGGCAACTCAATCGGTGCAAAGGCACGTAAAACATCGTCTTCGACAAGTTTCGAATAAATTTCGTCGGAAAAATGTTCATGATTTGCGATACGTTGTAATACGGTCCTTTCTTTATCTAATGTAATCGTTTGACCGGTAAATTTTTCATCTAAACCGCTGGCAATAATCGTTCCATTTCCATCAATAAAATTTAAATATCCACCAAGCGGTTTTTCTTTACTAATTAGTTGTTGTAAAAACGACACTTCAAAGTCGACCCCGACAATACCTAAAAACTGATTTGTTTTAGGGTCAACGAGAGGGAGAATGAGCGATGTGAGCAACACGTTTTTTCCGTTCACTTCATATGTGTACGGTTCAAGCAATAACGGTTTTTTAGTACTTTTCGGTGTTAAATAATAATCCCCTGCTCCCTCTTTATCATAATCACGGCTTACTTCTACAATGATTGCTCCATCGCTCCGCACAACATACGGTACAAAGCGACCTGTTGCATCATGTCCTTCTTTATTAGCGTACATCGCATCTTTTCCATCAAATGCGTTTGGTTCCCACAACGTATAAATGCCGAGCAATTGCTTGTTATGATCGAGCAAATCGTGCATATGTTCTAACACTTGTTCGCGAGTTAAATCGTTTTTCTTTGCAAATAACATATATTCTCTAAATGTATCTGCAATCGTTTCGGCTTGGTAGAATAGCGATTCAATGTCATTTGCAAACGATTTTGTTTCGGCTACAGCATACGTTTTTGTTAGCTGTTTCTCCTCATTCAAAAACTGGTATAACAAAAAAGAAACAGTACTGATCGCAATAGTTGCAACGATTATTGAAAGTAAAAAAGCTGTTCGAAAAATAAGACTGCGGTCTTTCCACCTTTTCATACTAATATACTCCCCCTATATAGTTCTAAAGCACTATTACTACAACATATTAATATAGGATATAGTGGTCTGACAAGAGTAAAAGAGGCTATTTCGCCTCTTCTACAATTTCTTTATAAACTTTCTCTTTATCAAACCCTTTTTCGCCCATTCCGAATGTGGCGATGACACGGTTGTTTTCGTCTAAAAAGTACGTGAGCGTCGTATGAATCAGCATGCCGTTTCCAGGATCGCGATATAAGAAGTCGAAGGCATCTGCTACTTTTTTCGTATCTTCTTCACTTCCTCGTAAAAAAATCCATCCTTCGTCATCGCTTTCCACTCCGAACATGTTCGCATACGTTTGCATCACTTGTTGTGTGTCGCGTGTTGGGTCAATGGTAATCGTAATAAATTCGACTTTGTTTTTAAATAGGCCGTCTTTTTCCAAGCGTTCTTTTAGCTGTTTCATTTGAAATGACGTACTTGGACAAATGTCGGGACAGTTTGTGTACACGAACTCTAATAGGCGCACTTTCGGTTCCATGTTACGAAATGAATACGGTTTTCCCCATGCGGTTTCCATCGTCACGTCTTTTGGAAACTCCATTTTATCTTGTCGGTAAAAAGAAAAATAAAACATCCCAATGCCGATACAAATGGCAAGTAAGCTAAAAAAGCCAATGTATAGTTTTTTCAATGTGATCCCTCCCACTTTCATCATACATAATCAACGTGTCAATGAGGAGAATGGGACGTGACAATTATTTGAATTTTTTCGTTGTTCTAAATGGCGAATGAAAAACTAAACTAATAGTAACGATGGACAAGGGGGAAAGATCATGAGAAAAATTGCTTTTTGGACGTTGTTTTTGTATGGGATATATGCGCTGTTTTTCGCATTTTACTTATTTCAATGGACAGACTCTTCCATTCCAGCGCAATATAAAGGAACGAGTGCAGATCCGGCGACGTTTTTAACGAAAAAAGAACTCATGTTGACTGAACAGTTTTCCGAAGTGAAAAACTTTTTATTCTTTTTATCTATTCCATATGAATGGGTCATTTATATATTTGTACTACTGTTCGGCTTGTCGGCACGATTTCAACAATGGGCGGAAGCGACGGCGAAACGGAAATGGATGCAAACAGCCATTTACGTATTTTGGCTATCGCTTCTTGTACAAGTTGTGACGTTTCCGCTTAGCTATATAAGCTATTCCGTTGCGAAAATGTATCACATTTCTACACAAACGTTTTCAAGCTGGATGCGCGATGAACTCATTGATTTTTGGGTAAATTACGCCATCATGGTCGTGATCGTTTATGTGTTATATGGGCTTATGCAAAAATTTGAAAAACGATGGTGGGTATACGCATGGCTTTGTTCTATTCCGTTTACGCTTTTTTTAACGTTTATTCAACCTGTTTTTATCGATCCACTTTATAACGATTTTTATCCTTTAAAAAATAAACAGTTAGAAGCAAAAATTTTAGCGTTAGCAGAAAAAGCTAACATCCCTGCTGAACATGTATTTGAAGTAAATATGTCGGAAAAAACGAACGCGCTTAACGCGTACGTCACAGGCATCGGCAGCAACTCACGCATTGTGTTATGGGATACGACATTGGAGCGGTTAAGCGAAGATGAAATTTTATTTATTATGGCTCATGAGATGGCGCATTATGTGATGAAGCATATGTATTGGGGGATTGGTTTATATATTGTGGTGACATGGATCGGACTGTTGTTGACAAATCGATGGATGAAGCGGATAGTTGGGCGTTTTGGCACACTTTTCCGAATAAAAAAATGGAACGACCTTTCTTCCTTACCTGTTTTTTTACTTCTCATTTCGCTATTAAGTTTTGCAGCAAGTCCTGCGATGAATGCAATTTCCCGCTATGAAGAACATGCGGCAGACAAATATGCGATTGAGTTAACGAAAAATAAAGAGGCGGCCATCTCGACGTTTCAACAATTGACGCGTTCGAGTTTAAGTCAAGTACATCCACCGTATCTCGTCAAACTATTTCGTTACGGCCATCCAACGATTTTAGAACGAATTATTTTTTTAGAACAGCAGTAAACATATTTTTTTGAAAAAAATTCATAAAAATACTTTCTTTTCTGAAAATTGTGTTATATAATAAAGATGTCAAAAGGAAAATGTGTATTATAACAAAAGGGGTGAAACAAATCATAGCTCGTACATAGAGAAAAGAGCATCACAATCATTTGGGGGTCTTTTGTACGGAAACAGAGGGGTTACGATAAAAAATTAAGGGGGAGAAGGAAATGGCAACATTCGAAGAACGTGTGAAACAATTAGAAGAAAGTTGGCAATTAGATGAACGGTGGAAAGGGATTACGCGCCCGTATAGCGCAGCAGATGTCATTAAATTGCGCGGTTCGCTCGATATTGAATATACGCTTGCGCGTCGTGGGGCAGAGAAGCTTTGGCATTTATTAAATACAGAAGATTACGTTCATGCGCTCGGAGCATTAACAGGAAACCAAGCGGTACAACAAGCGAAAGCAGGCTTAAAAGCGATTTATTTAAGCGGATGGCAAGTTGCGGCGGATGCAAACTTAGCTGGGCATATGTATCCAGACCAAAGCTTATATCCGGCAAATAGCGTACCGCACGTTGTGAAACGCATTAACCAAGCGCTTCAACGCGCCGATCAAATTCAATATGTTGAAGGAAAAGAAGATGTTGATTATTTCTTGCCGATCGTAGCCGATGCGGAAGCTGGGTTTGGCGGCCAGTTGAACGTATTTGAATTAATGAAAGCGATGATTGAAGCAGGAGCAGCGGGCGTACACTTTGAAGACCAATTGTCTTCTGAGAAAAAGTGCGGTCATTTAGGTGGAAAAGTGTTGCTTCCGACGCAAACAGCGATTCGCAACTTAATTGCGGCGCGACTTGCGGCAGATGTGATGGGAGTGCCGACAGTATTAATTGCGCGCACAGATGCAAACGCAGCGGATTTAATTACAAGCGACATCGATCCGCGCGACCAAGAGTTTATTACAGGCGAGCGGACACCAGAAGGGTTTTTCCGTACGCGTGCTGGATTAGATCAAGCAATTGCGCGCGGATTGGCGTATGCACCGTATGCTGATTTAATTTGGTGCGAGACGAGCGAACCGAACTTAGAAGAGGCGCGTCGTTTTGCGGAAGCGATTCATGAAAAATTCCCAGGTAAATTGCTTGCGTACAACTGCTCACCTTCATTCAACTGGAAGAAAAAGTTGGATGACGAAACGATTGCGAACTTCCAAGTGGAGCTCGGAAAAATGGGTTACAAGTTCCAGTTCGTTACATTGGCTGGCTTCCATGCCCTCAACTACAGCATGTTTATGTTAGCACACGGCTATCGCGATCGCGGCATGGCTGCTTACTCAGAGCTACAACAAGCAGAGTTTGAGGCGGAAAAATACGGTTACACAGCAACACGCCATCAACGTGAAGTCGGAACAGGCTACTTTGATGAAGTATCGCTTGTCATTACAGGCGGTCAAGCATCAACTGTCGCCTTAAAAGGCTCAACAGAAGAAGAACAATTTACAAATGCATAAAATGACATCCCCTCGAAAAAACGGGGGGATTTTTTCGTCTATTTATGGTATAATATTGTCGAAATGTGTATAAAAGGGAGGGAGCGGTATGCTTATCGTCGAGCATCTACATTTAACACGCTATACGATGGGTCTTTTTCCGTTTTTTTATGACAAACATTTGTGGACGAAAGCGTTAGAGGAAGACGGAGAAATAGTTGTGAAACAAAGTCCGATGGACATTATTGAACAAAGTTGTTTGTATTACGGCGCTAGTTTAAGAGGAAGGAAAGATGGATCAAAACATATTATTGGCACTTCGCATAAAGCACCCATTGCAGTCGAACCAACGAACGAAATTTTCTTTTTTCCAACGATCTCCCCAACGAATCCTCAATGTATATGGCTATCGCATTTACATATTCGTCATCATGAGCATGTTCAAGGTGGAAAAACGCGCATTACTTTTTCAAATGGGACGAGCGTAGAGATATGTATTTCCCATCATTCATTTGTGAACCAATTGCATCGCACAGCTCAGTTGCGGACAAAGATGAGCGAACGAATTGAAGCGCGCGAACGAAAAATGATGTATTTGTTATATTTGCGGGAAAGGGAATGGTCGTAATAGTTTTCTCTTTTCCTCTAAACTTGTACAATATAAACATGAGCATGTAGCAAAGGGGTTACTGTATGAGTTTAGAGGAATTAAAACAATGGTTTACGATCAAACATATGCTTCACATGTTAGCGGAATATCGTTCATTTGGCGTTATTCCGGGCATCGTCTTGCCGATGGCAGAGGCGTTTTTACCGTTTTTGCCGCTTTTCGTTTTTGTCATGGCAAACGCAGCGGCATTCGGTCTTTGGAAAGGATTTTTCATCTCATGGATTGGAACGAGCGCAGGCTCACTGCTCGTCTTTTTTCTCGTTCGAAAAGTTGGAAGACAACGATTTTTCTCCTTTTTACATCGCCATCCGACCATTCGCCGCATGATGCATTGGATTGAGCGTCGCGGCTTTGGCCCGCTCTTTTTATTACTTTGTTTTCCGTTTACACCATCTGCGGCAGTAAATGTCGTGGCAGGATTATCAGGCATTGCGATGCAGCAATATATGCTTGCTGTGTTGCTCGGAAAAATGGTGATGGTGTTTACGATTAGTTTTATCGGCTATGACGTTGTCGCTTTAATTCGTCAACCGATGCGCACTGTATTTGTCGCGGCCGCTATTTTTCTTCTTTGGTACGTCGGAAAAAAAGTCGAGCAACGTTTCGCATTGCACGATGGAAAATAAGAAAGGATGAATGATATGTCTGTACGCTTTATCATCGGGCGGTCGGGAAGCGGAAAAACGACGATGTGTTTAACGGAAATCATCGAACAACTTGTGCATGAACCCGATGGCGATCCGATTATATATCTTGTTCCTGAACAAATGACGTTTCAATCGGAATATGCTCTCATGAACGCAAACATGAAAGGGATGATTCGCGCACAAGTGTTTAGTTTCACGCGCCTCGCTTGGCGCGTCTTGCAAGAGACAGGCGGCATGAGCCGCCATCATTTAACGCAAACAGGCGTACATATGTTGCTAAGGAAAATTGTTGAACAACAAAAAGAACAGTTAAAGCTGTTTCGAAAAGCAGCCGACAAACGCGGCTTTATTGAACAACTTGAACAAATGTTGACGGAATATAAACGATATTGTGTGACGCCAGCGGCATTAAAACAAACGGAAGAAGAGCTGCGCCGTCATGCGACCGCAAACGAAATGGTGCTTGCTGATAAATTAAAAGATACAGCGATGATTTTTGAGCAATTTGAACAACAGATGGCGCATCATTATGTCGATTCAGAAGATTATTTGCGTTTGCTTGCGGAAAAAATTCGCCATTCTTCCTATATGAAACGTGCCCGCATTTATATGGATGGCTTTTATGAATTTACGCCGCAAGAATATATGGTGATTGAACAGTTGTTTATTCATTGCCCACATGTGACTGTTGCGCTTACGTTAGATGCTCCGTATGAACAACTACCAAACGATTTGCACGTATTTCGTAGCACGTGGCGAACGTATGCCCAACTGCGCGAAATGGCGCTACAAAATGGAGTGGCGATTGAAAAAGTAGAACAACTTCATGAAAACGTCCGCCACAAACATGAAGAACTTCGTCATCTTGAAGCACATTACGATGATCGTCCTGTATGTGTATGGCCAAAACAAACGGAAGCAATTGTCATTGGAGAAGCGACCACGCGCCGAGCAGAAATGGAAGGCATTGCTCGTGAAATCATTCGGCTTGTGCGAGATGAAGGATATCGCTATCGTGACATCGCTTTGCTCATTCGCAACGTTTCAGACTATCGTGACGTGTTAAAAACGGTATTTGCAGATTATCGCATTCCGTATTTTATTGATGAAAAAGAACCGATGCTTGATCATCCGTTCGTTGAATGTTTGCGCGCAAGCATCGAAGCGGTACGGACGAACTTTCGTTACGAAGCGGTATTTCGTGCTGTGAAAACCGACTTGTTTTTTTCGCTTGACGAGCCGATACATCAGATGCGCATGGCGATCGATCAACTTGAAAACTACGTGCTCGCTTCGGGCATACAAGGAGACAAATGGACAGAACATTGGACGTACCGCAAGTATAAAGGGCTCGAAGGGATCCATGCGCCACAAACAGATGAAGAAAAACGGTATGAGCAACAATTAAATGAATGGCGCAAGCTTGTCATTTCTCCGTTGTTGTTTTTACAAAAGCGATTAAAACAAGCAAAGACAGGGCGTGAACGATGCGAAGCGCTATATGCATACGCGGAACAACTTCACATTCCACAAAAGCTACAACGATGGCGCGATGAAGCGGAAGAGAGAGGCGACTTGACTGCTATGCGTCATCATGAGCAAGTATGGCAAGCGTTTATTCATTTGCTTGATGAATATGTTGAAATATTAGGCGATGAATCCCTTTCGCTCGAAACGTTTTTCACCATTATTGAAACGGGATTAGAAAGTTTGCAGTTTTCTCTCGTGCCACCGGCAACCGATCAAGTGTTAATTGCTCATTTTGATCGTTCCCGCCTTTCCAACATTCGCTGTACGTTTCTTGCCGGAGTCAATGAAGGCATTATTCCGATGCGCAAAAACGATGATGGGATGTTGTCGGAAGTGGATCGGGAATTGTTGCATCATTATTCCGTACGCGTTGCCCCATCAAGCCGCGATCGCTTGCTTGATGAGCCGTTTTTGCTTTATTTGGCGCTCGTTAGCCCGTCTGAACGTTTATATGTTACGTATGCGTTAGCGGACGAGCAAGAAAAAACGTTGTTGCCATCGATGTTTATGAAGCGGTTAACAGATATGTTTCCGCATGTGAAAAAAATGCAATGGGGAGCCGATCCGTTTTTCCTTCCGCTTCATGAACAATTGTCATATATGACAAACGATATTGCCACACTCGGTCCGTTAGTGCAGCAACTTGAAGCATGGAAGCGACAATACGCCATCGCTCCGATGTGGTGGGATGTATACAACACCTATGTGCAACATGAACAATGGAAAGAACGAATCGCGGTCGTTGTGCGTGCGTTATTTTATGAAAACCGCGCGAAACAGTTACGTAAGCAGTTGGCGAAAGAGCTATATGGGAAAAAAGTGAAGGCGAGCATTTCACGTATGGAGACGTTTAACCGTTGTCCGTTCGCTCATTTTGCCGCGCACGGTTTAAAGCTAAAGGAACGAACGGTCTTTCAATTAAAGGCGCCAGATATGGGACAGTTGTTTCACGAAGCGTTAAAAGTGATTGCGAATCGTCTGCGAGAAGAACGGCTTCCATGGAGTGAATTATCAAAGCAACAATGTGAACAGTTGTCATATGAGGCGGTGGAGCAAATTGCTCCGTACATTCAACAAGAAGTGTTGTTAAGCACGCACCGTTATCGATATATGAAGAAAAAGTTACAGACGATTATGACGAAAGCCACCACCGTATTAAGCGAACATGCGAAAAGAAGCGGATTTGTACCGATTGGCGTTGAATTAGGGTTTGGTGAAGGGGAGTTGCTCCCGCCGCTTTCGTTTACATTATCGGACGGGACGGTGTTGCAGTTTGTCGGGCGCATTGACCGCGTCGATCAAGCAACGAGCGAACAAGGTGTACTTCTTCGCATTATTGATTATAAGTCGAAACAAAAGACGCTTGATTTAACGGAAGTATATTACGGTTTAGCGTTACAAATGTTAGCGTATTTAGATGTCGTGCTTGAGTATGCGGAAAAGCTCGTTGGCACATCGGCGTTTCCAGCAGGGGTGTTGTACTTTCCGATTCATAACCCGACGATGAAACTGAATGAATGGCTTGAAGAGCACGAGCTAGAGAAAAAGTTTTTAGAACAGTTTAAAATGGGTGGCTACGTGTTAGCCGACAAACAAACGGTGCGGCTGATGGATGAACAAGTAGAGCCGGGGACGAGTTCTCTCGTTATTCCTGTTCGATTAAATAAAAATGGAACGTTTGCGCAACATTCGAAAGTGTTAACTGAGCAACAATTTACGATGTTGCGGCAACATGTCCGCCGTCTGATCGTCGACGTAGGTGAACAAATGGTCGACGGTGTGACGCATATTGCACCGTACAAACAAAAAAATAAAACCGCTTGTCAATATTGTGAGTTTCGCGATGTGTGCCAATTTGACGAAGGGGTCGATGCGGAACAATATCGCGTGTTCACACCGAAAAATATAGATGAATGGTTAAAGGGGTGATCGTGTGATTCCGCCAAAACCGCGAGAAAGCCAATGGACAGATGAACAATGGAAAGCGATTTATGCCACAGGTCAACATACGCTCGTTGCCGCCGCCGCAGGATCAGGAAAAACAGCGGTGCTTGTCGAGCGCATCATTCAAAAAATATTGCATAAAGAGCGGCCGATCGATGTCGATCGGTTGCTTGTCGTGACGTTTACGAACGCTGCGGCGGCAGAAATGCGCCAACGTATCGGAGAAGCGTTAGAGAGAGCGCTTGAAAATGAACCGCACTCGCTTCATTTACGCAGGCAGCTCAGTCTTTTGCAAAAAGCGTCCATTTCCACGATTCACTCGTTTTGTTTAGATGTCATTCGCAAATATTATTACATGATCGGCATTGATCCGGTGTTTCGCATCGCGGATGAAGGGGAAATGGCGCTGTTAAAAGAAGAAGTGTTAGAAACGTTATTTGAACAATATTATGCGGAAAACGATGAAGCATTTTTAGCTGTTGTTGACAAATATACGAGCGATCGGACAGATGCGGATTTACAAACGCTTATTCTACGGCTATATGAATTTTCTCGTTCCCATCCAAACCCGAACGAATGGTTACAACAAATCGTTCATATGTACGATGTCGAAGAAGGGGTGCGCGTCGACGATTTACCGTATGCCCATTACCTTTTTCAAGCGGTTGATTTGGCGCTTGAGGCGGCGGAACAACGTTTGGCGCAAGCGTTGCAAAAAACGAAAGAGCCAGGTGGACCGGATTATTTGTATGAGACGCTCGTTAGCGACCAACAAGTGATTGCGAAGCTGAAAGAGGCGCGCGCTGAATCGTGGCAAAAGCTACATGAAACGATCAAAAACGTATCGTTTGCGACGGCAAAAAGAAAGCCGAAAGATGGAGCATATGACGAGCAATTAATTGATGAGGTAAAAAAGCTGCGCGAGCAAGTGAAAAAAGAAATAAGCAGCGTAACAGAAGAATTGTTTTCGTTTCAACCGGCGACATACGTGCGCCATTTGCGCGAGATGAAGCCGATGGTTGCCACGATCATACAAATGGTGCGCCGGTTTGCCGAGCAATTGCAAACGAAAAAAGACGAAAAAGGGATCGTTGACTTTTCAGACTTAGAACATTACTGTTTACACATTTTACGCGATCGTTCTGCGGAACATGAGTTCAAGCCGTCGGAAGCGGCTCTTTATTATCGAGCGCAATTTGTTGAAGTGCTCGTTGACGAATACCAAGATACAAATATGGTGCAAGAGTCTATTTTACGGCTCGTATGTAACGACGATGAAGCGACAGGCAATTTGTTTATGGTCGGCGATGTAAAGCAATCGATTTACGGCTTTCGTCTTGCGGAACCGTCGCTTTTTTTACAAAAATATGAGCGGTTTACGAAAGACAGCGAGGGTGGATTGCGCATTGATTTAGCGAAAAACTTTCGCAGCCGAAAAGAAATATTAGACGGAACGAACTTTATTTTCCGGCAACTCATGACGGAAACGGTCGGGGACATGCGCTATGACGATGATGCGGCGCTTCGCTTTGGCGCGCGTGATTATCCGGAAAAACAAGTGCCGGTCGAATGTGTGTGGATTAATGAAGCAAAACAAGAAAGCGACGAAGAGGAACAAGAAGATGTGACAGCCGTTCAGCTTGAAGCGCGGTGGATCGCCAAAAAAATCAAACAACTGCTTGCCGAGCCATTTTTCGTTTACGACCGTCGCTTAAAAGGAGAACGGCGTCTGATGTATCGCGACATCGTCATTTTATGTCGCTCGATGTCGTCAGCTTCAGCGATGTTAGAAGAATTTCGGAAGCAAAACGTTCCTGTCTATGCCGAGTTGTCGACAGGTTACTTTTCAGCGACCGAAGTGTCTATCATGTTATCGCTTTTGAAAGTGATTGATAATCCGTATCAAGACATTCCGCTGGCAGCGGTGCTTCGCTCACCCATTGTTGGATTGGACGAAAATGAGTTGGCGCGCATTCGTTTGGCGAAAAAAGACGGGGCATTTTATGAGGCGCTGCTCGCTTTTATCGAGCAGTCACAAGAGGATGAGCTTTATGCAAAAGTGAAACGTTGGCTTTCGTATTTATCGGAGTGGCGTACAGCGGCAAGACAAAAGCCGCTTGCTGATTTCATTTGGCAATTGTATCGTGACACAAACTTTTACGACTACGTCGGCGGAATGCCGGGAGGAAAACAGCGGCAAGCGAATTTGCGCGCGTTGTATGACCGTGCAAAACAATATGAAAAAACATCGTTTCGCGGCATTTTTCGTTTTTTACGTTTTATTGAGCGGCTAAAAGAGCGCGAAGACGATTTTGGAGCGGCGCGTTCGCTCACGGAACAAGAAGATGTGGTGCGCATGATGACGATTCATAAAAGTAAAGGGCTTGAGTTCCCGATCGTCTTTTTAGCAGGTGCCGCAAAACGATTTAATACGAAAGATTTGCGCGGCGACTACATATTAGATAAAGATTTCGGATTAGGGATGCGCTTTGTTCATCCGACGTGGCGCGCAAGTTATCCGACGATCGCACAGCTAGCGATTAAGAAAAAAATGAAACTTCACATGCTTGCGGAAGAAATGCGCATTTTATACGTTGCGCTGACGCGTGCAAAAGAAAAGTTATATATCGTATCGACGGTAAAGGATATCGAAGCGGAAAAGAAAAAATGGCAAGAAGTCACTTATACATCCACGTGGGAACTTCCTGCGTATGTCATTGAAAAGGCAAAAAGCTATGCGGATTGGCTCGGTTATGCCCTCATCCGTCATCCACAAAGCATTTGTCCGTCGAAAACGATGCTTCCGCATACATCGCTATGGGAGATGCACGTTGTGTCAGCGCATTCACTTGAGCAAGAAGATGAGCAAGCGAATGAGCATCGTGACATCGTTGAAGCGATTCAACAACTGCAACCTGTGGCGATCAAAAGCGAATATGAAGAAGAAGTGAAGCGCCGCCTTTCTTGGACGTATACGTATGCGAGCGCAACGACGTTAAGAGCGAAACAAAGTGTATCGGAATTAAAACGGCAGCGAGACATATACGGTGGACATGCAGAACAGCCGTTTCGAAAAAAAATCGTTGAACGGCCGCGCTTTTTACAAGCGAAAACGATGACGCCAGCCGAACGAGGAACGATTATGCATCTTGTGATGCAATATATTGACGTAACAAAAGAAGTGACCGTTCACGCAGTGCAGGAGCAAATCGCGCGCATGATAAACGGAGAATGGCTCACCGAAGAGCAAGCAAAAGCGGTTGATATAGAAAGCATCGTTGCCTTTTTTCACACTTCGGTCGGCAGGCGAATGCAACGGGCGAAGCGACTTGAACGGGAAGTGCCGTTTTATTTGGCGCAGGAGATGGAGGGGGAAACGGTGATCGTTCAAGGAGTCATTGATTGCATATTTGAAGATGAAGAAGGGCTCGTTTTAATTGACTATAAAACAGATCGCATATCGTGGATGAACGATCCTAAACAACAACTAAAGCGACGATACGAAGGACAATTGGCGTTATATCGTGAAGCGATTGAAGCGATTTGGAAAAAGAAAGTGACAGAAACGTACGTGTACGCTTTTGACGGTGCGCTACTTGTAGCGATGGGAGGGGATTAATTTGCGTATTTTGCATACAGCTGATTGGCATTTAGGGAAAACGCTTGAAGGGCGAAGCCGTTTACCCGAGCAAGAAGCGGTGATCGATGAAATAGTAGAAATTGTACAAAAAGAAAACATCGATGTCGTATTGCTTGCTGGCGATGCGTTTGATACAGTCAATCCACCTGCTGATGCGGAAAAGCTTTTTTATGAATCGCTTTCACGTTTGAGCGATCACGGAAAACGTCACGTTGTTGTCATTGCGGGAAACCACGATCATCCGGGGCGTTTAAGCGCGGCCGCTCCGATTGCAGCAAAACATGCGATTACGTTGTTAGGATTTCCAACGGATGTTGTGCAACGTTTGTATGTTCCAAAAACTAGTGAAACATTAATTGTTGCTGCCCTTCCGTATCCGTCAGAGTCGCGCTTGAACGAATTGCTTTCCGATGAATGTGATGAAACGTTGTTGCGCGCACGATATGATGAACGCATTCGTGCGATTTTTGCAAAAATGAATGCATCATTTCAAGAAGATGCCGTCAATATTGCAATGAGCCATTTATATGTCGCTGGAGGGGCAACGTGCGATTCCGAGCGCCCGATTGAGCTCGGCGGAGCATATACGGTGTCGCCAGCGAGCTTCCCTCAACGCGCACAATATGTCGCACTCGGTCATTTGCACCGTCCTCAAGATGTGAAACATGCGGTCATGCCGGCACGCTATTCCGGCTCACCGCTCGCCTACAGTTTTTCCGAAGCAGGATACAGCAAGTCGGTAACGATCGTTGACGTGCAGCCGCGCTGTGCTCCTGTCATTTCAGAATGTTGGCTTTCGAAAGGACGTCCGCTCGTGAAATGGAAAGCGACAGAAGGGTTAGCACAAGTGTATCGTTGGATCGAGGAAGGGCGCGACCGCGGGGCGTGGATTGATTTGGAAATTGATGTCGAGCAATCGTTAACGTTAGAAGAAACACATCGGTTGCGCAAATGTTATGACGGATTTGTTCATATTCGCCCGAATTACTTAAAAAAGGACGATGTTGTGCGTGAAGTGCGCACCGATGTTCCGATTGAAACGTTGTTTACGCGTTTTTATGAACGGCAAACAGGCGGAGGAAAGCCGTCTGAAGAGCTCGTTCAACTATTTTTGCAGCTCGTTGCTGAGGAGGATGAACGATGAAACCGATTCGTTTAACGATTGCAGGGTTGCATAGTTTTCGCCAGAAGGAAACGATTGATTTCGAACGGCTATGCGAAGGGGGATTGTTTGGCATTTTCGGTCCGACAGGAAGCGGAAAGTCGTCGATTTTAGATGCGATGACGCTCGCGTTATACGGAAATGTCGAACGCGCGGCAAATCAGACGAACGGAATTATGAACCATGCGGAAAATGAACTATTCGTTTCGTTTACATTTGAATTACAACATGCGGAAGGAGTAAAGCGATATACGGTTGAGCGCTCGTTTAAGCGCGCGGATGCGCTGCGCATTCGTTCTGTCGTCAGCCGCTTCATCGAAGAAGGAAACGAGCGCGTCGTCATCGCAGATAAGACGCGTCTTGTTGATGAACAAGTAAAACAGTTGCTCGGTTTAGAAATGAAAGATTTTACAAGAGCTGTCGTTTTGCCGCAAGGAAAGTTTGCTGAATTTTTGTCGTTAAAAGGATCGGAGCGCCGTCAAATGCTTCAGCGCTTGTTTCATCTTGAACGATATGGCGACGAATTAAATAAAAAACTAAAAAATAAATTGGCAGACGCGTCCGCAAAGTTAGAGGCGATCAAAGGGGAGCAAGCTGGGCTTGGCGACGCTTCGAAAGAACAAGTCGAAAAGCAAAAGCAAGCGTTGACAGAAAGAAAAGAGGCGCTAGAGAGAGCGAAAAACGAGTTGCGCGACATTCACGAACGATACGAAAAAGAAAAACAATTATGGCAATGGCAATGCGAAAAAGAAAAAGTAGAACAACAGCTTGATGAGTGGAGAAAGCAAGAAGAACGGATGAAACAGCTTGAGCAGACGTATGAACGAAGCAAAGAAGCTGAACGTCTTGCTCCGTATATTGAACAAGTGGAACGAAGCGAAAAAGAGGTTGCACATTGGCAACAAAAAGCAAAGGAACGAGATGCCCAATTACAGCAAGTGCGCACGATGTATGAACAAGCAAGTAAACAATATGAACAATGTCGTGCGAAAAAGAACGAAGAAGAACCGAAATCGTTGCAAAAACAAGAGCAGCTGAAACAAGCGCTACAAACGTTGGCGCTTATGCGGTCGCTTGAACAACAACAAGCAAAGCTACGCGCGAGTTTGCAAGAGATAGAGGAAAAAGAACAAGAAGCGCGCCTTCGCGTTGACACATGCACGCAAGAATATACAACATGGAGTGCAAAACAAGCGGAATTAAAAAAACAATGGGAAGAGAAAAAAGTTGACGTGCATGTAAAAGAGCGTTTGGAACAAGTGGATGAAAAAAAGAAACACATTCAATTGCAGCGGCAAGCGCTTGAAGAAATCGAAAAGGAAAAAGAAGAAAAACTGAAAACATATGAAGCGATGAAACAAACGTATGAACGAGAAATAAAACAAATGAAACAACTTGAAGCGCGTCTAGCGGAAGAGTTTCGTCATGTAGAATGGTTGTATCATCGCGTCTGTGAGCGGGAAAAGCAAGCGATGGTGCTCGTCTATCAATGGAAAGAGGAAAAAAAGCAAATGGAGGCGGCACGTCTACATGATTTAGCGGCGACGTTAGCTGAACGCTTGCGCGATGGGGAAGCTTGTCCGGTTTGTGGTTCGACGCATCATCCAAATCGAGCAAAAAGACAACAAGTGGCGCTCGATGAAGAAGCGCTCGAACGGATCGACCGTTCTATTCAAATCGGAGAACAGCTCGTTGCGGCAATACAGCAAATAAAAATGCAAGTCGAACAGTTGTCTGAAATGATGGTACGCCACCCTTTGCCACAACGTGTCGATGTGGAAAAAGTGAAACGAGAAGTGGAAGAAGCACCGCTTTCTTCTTTAAAAGAAATCGAAATCGAAGGGAAGGCGTTGCAACAAGATTATATCGCATGCCGCGATCGGATGTATCGCTATATCGAAAAATGGAACGAGCAAAAACAAAAGGAGCAACAATATGCGTATCAAATGGAAACCGTTCGTCAACAAATGGCTGAATTAGAGGAAAAATGTGCAGAGCGACGCACGCGCATCGAACAAGAAAAAAAGATGTGGCATGAGGCGTATCCAGATGTATCGTTTGAACAAGTCGATGACATCGTTCGCAACCTTCGCAAGCGCGAACAGGAAGCCCAGCAGTTGCAACAGCGCATTGAAAAAAGCGTGACCGTACTAGATAATAAACGAGCGGAATTAGAGCAATGGAAAGAAACGTATCAAGAGGTCATAAAACAAAAAGCAGAATGGACAACTGAATGGAATATGCAACAGCAACAATATGAACAATATAAACAAACGCTGCCAGAAGGAATGGATGAGGAGTCTGTAAAACAACAGCTCATTCGTATAGAGGAAACGTTACAACGTGTCAAGCGTGAAGAAGAAGAGGCGTATGCCCGATGGATGTCATTACAACAACAACTGCACACGTTGCAAGCGGACAAACAAGCCGCAGATGTCGCTTTACAAGAAGGAGAGAAGCGAAAACAAGAAGCGGAACGAATGTTGGCAGAACAATTCCAAAAAACTGTTTTCAAAACGGTGGATGATGTGCTTGCGTCCCGCTTAGATGAACAAACGAAACAACAAATCGCTCATGACATTCAACAATATAAAGATATACTCATGAAGCTACAAAATGAATGGCAGCGATTAAATGAGGCGATGAATGGCGTCGTCATGACGAAACAACAATGGGAAGAAACGATGTGCGCGTACGAACAAGCGAAGCAACAAGTGGACGAACATATGCGGCAACTCGGTTCACTTGAAGCGATCGTCGCTGATTTAGAGGCGAAACATGCGCGCTTTGAACAATTGCACCAAGAAAGAATGCAACTAGAAAAGCTCGTCGGTCAGTACGAGGAGCTGCAAAAAGTGTTGCGCGGAAATAGCTTCGTTGAATTTATTGCGGAAGAACAGCTCGTTCATGTGACGCGCTATGCATCGGAACGACTTGGGGAATTGACGAGACAGCGTTATGCGATTGAGCTAGATTCCGAAGGAGGTTTTGTCATTCGTGACGATGCAAACGGAGGTGTACGTCGTCCGGTGACGACATTATCGGGAGGCGAAACGTTTTTAACATCTTTATCGTTAGCGTTAGCGCTATCGGCGCAAATTCAGCTGCGCGGGGAATATCCGTTGCAATTTTTCTTTTTAGATGAAGGATTCGGCACGCTTGACCAGGAGTTGTTAGATGTCGTCATGACCGCATTAGAACGATTGCGAGGAGAACATATGGCGATCGGGGTCATTAGCCACGTTCAAGAGTTGCATGCGCGCATGCCGAAACGGCTCATTGTAAAACCAGCAGAACCGTCTGGAAAAGGAACGACAGTCCAACTTGAAGTGATGTAAAGGAGACGGGCGATGAAAGGAATATGTGAACTGTGCGGGAGAGACGATGTTGTGTTCACCGCTCATCATTTAACGCCGAAAGAGTATGGCGGAACAGAAACGGCCAAACTATGCTTTCCTTGCCATAAGCAAATTCACGCGTTATATACGAACGAGGAATTAGCGAGTCGGCTATATACGATCGAGCGGTTACAACATGATGAACGCATCGCGTCATTTATTCGGTGGATTCGAAAACAACCAGCTGATCGGTTGCCGAAAATAAAAAAGGCGAAGCGGCAAAAGCGTTAAGCATTGCCGGCAACGTTTTGATCGAATGCGTCGCAATCGAGCGTATTTGTTAAGCTAATGCCGTTGTTGGCGATAATAAAATTGCCTGTATTAAACGCGCCTGCGCCAGCGAATGTTTTCGATGATATTTTCGGTGAGACATATAACGTATCCCCTACTTGCATGACGGCGCCGCTAGCGACGAGGTTAATTTTAATCGGACCGACGAGAGCGGGCATGTCGTTCTCTCCTTTCTGTCAGCTGACGAATATGTTTGACTCGTGATTCCGCTTCTACATTTTTCGTGGAACCGATATGCACGACAGATGTAGAAGAAACCCCGATGATGCGAATGGAATGAACAGCGATGAGCGGGCAATCGTGCAACGTATAACGACAAACGTGTTCATGATCAACAGGTGGAAGCGGAATCAGTTTTGTAAAGATCGGAAAGGCGAGCGGAAATTCGTTGCTGTCGACATATTCAAATTGTCTTTGAACGGCAAGCGCCCGCCCAGAAAGACGAATGTGTTGGCTGTCTCCAACTTGCACGACAGAGCTAAAGGAGACGGCATTTGCTTTTAGTAAATGAACGACGGAAAGGCGGCTCATCGCTTTTCCTCATTTTTTTTATTGTTTTGTTTTTGTGGAAACGGACCGATAATTAACGATTCTGGCGGTGTGTCGAATGCGGAAGCTAATTGGATCGTTTCGCTATCGCCGATTAAAACGAGCGAGGCGCTCGCCACCCCCCCGATGGCGATATGACCAACCGATAAATGATGATTCACAACTGTCATATTCATTCGTTCGTCTCCTCTCGTGGTAAATGTTTTAAAAATGTCTCGATCGAATGTTCAATGTCTCGTTTTAAATAAGCGATAATGTTTTGTTGTAATTGTTCGTTTTCTGTTTCGCTTTCCCCATATTGTCGCAAATAAAAATGAATGCGATCATCAATTTGTCGAGCAATATCTTGCAATATAAATTGGCGATATGTTGGATCAAGCGACCGCTCATACGTTTGCTCGATGCGGGCGATGATGTGTTCTCCTTCTTCTTTTAAATATGAATGAACGGCTGTTTGAATGTTGCGAAAGAGCGGTGTCGGTTGCGGTGTCGGTTGTGGAATAATTGTTTGTGTTTTTGGAACCGCAAAATTTTCAATCGTATCTTCCCCGAACGTTGCAGGATTTAGACCGATATTTAACGTTCCTTCTAACGTTTCCACTTTTAGTTGATCAAAATGATATTCAATTTTTTCAATCGTTGTGCGCGGCTTTTTTTTTAACTGTTCATATTGTTGTTGTAAATCATGTATCGCTTGTTCAAGCGATTGCATTTTTTGTTGTTGCCATTTTAAATATGCCTCGAGCTGTTTAAAGTAATCGTGCCACATGCGCGCTGCCTCCTTCTTTTTCGGCCCGTTTATTTTCTAGTTTATGGCCGAGCCAAAAGAAGTAGCACTGTTTTATACAGGGGATTGAAGCGGGACGAACGGTCCTTCTTCCCCTTGAATATTGATTTTTGCTTCCGGAGCGGGTTCGGTAAATTGTCCGGTATTGCTTAATGTGGCGAGCGGTTGTACCTTTCCGGTCGTTCCGATTTGAAGGACGGATGAGTTCGTGAGCGAGCCGATTTTTAATTGATGAATGGAAATCGTTTGTTGAATATAAAAGTTCATGTTCCCACCTCGCTAGGCGTTTCCGGTAATATTGCTATCGGCAATATCACGGTCGTTCGTATTCGTGTTGCTATATTGGTTATAAATATGCAAGCCGTCTCCTGTATTAAATGAACCAGCGCCAGCAAACGTTTTCGCTACGCTGTATGGAGAGATGGCAAATACATCGCCGATATGAAACACGCCGCCGCTTCCGATGCTGTTAATTTGGACTGCTCCAACAATGGCAGGCATCGGCTATCCCTTGCTTTTTACGTTGCCATCGGCGATGTCTGGATCGATTGTATTTGTAAAGCTGATGAACGTGTTCGTTTGTAAAAAATCTCCTGTATTTCCGCCGCCAGCGCCGGCGAGCGATTTCGATGAACTTTTTGGTGCGATTTGCAACGTATCGCCGAAATTGACGGTCGCGTCGCTACTGACGTTCGTAATTTTAATTGGACCTGCAATATAGGAAGGCATGGCCATCGTCCTTTCTCTCACTTTTCCTTACCTAATTATATGAAAACAATGAAAGAAATGTGCTCCACAAAAAGAAAGATATGTTATAATATTTCTGAAAAATGATAATTTTTAGATAAAAAAGTGGGGGATTGGGGATGAATGTGCCATTAGTATTAACGCATTTTTTAGATCGCGCCGTATCGCTTTATGGGGATAAAGTCGGCGTCATTAGCGAAGAAAAATCGTTGACGTATCGCGAGCTGTATGAACGTGTGAACCAATTGTCGCACGGGTTAAGCGATATAGGAGTGAAAAAAGGAGATCGTGTCGCTTATTTAGCCCCAAATACGTTAGAAATGCTTGAAGGGTTTTATGGGGTGTTTCAAACAGGGGCAATTATGGTACCGTTAAACATTCGTTTAAAGCCAGACGATTACGTATTTATTTTAAACCATAGCGAAAGTAAAGTGTTGTTCGTCGATGCGGAGCTATATCATTTAATTGCGCCAGTCAAAAACGAGTTGCAAACAGTTGAGCATATCATTGTGCACAGCAAAACGGACGACATTGATGAAATCGCTTACGATACATGGCTTGCTCAATATACGACAGAGCCGTTTGTTCGTCCGGATATCGATGAAAACGACGTATGTAGTTTGTTATATACGAGCGGAACGACAGGAAATCCAAAAGGGGTAATGTTGACCCATCGCAACAACTATTTGCATGCGTTAAGTACGATGCACCATTTACGCGTGTCGGATCGGGATGTATATTTGCATATTTTGCCGATGTTCCACGTAAACGGATGGGGGGCACCGTTTTACTATACAGCGAACGGAGCGACGCACGTTTGCTTGCGTAAAGCGATTCCTGAAGTCATTTTTGAATACGTCAATAAATATAAAGTGACCGTTATGCATATGGCGCCAACGGTGTTAAATACGCTGTTGCAATATTATGAGCAACATGTGCCAACAATTGAGCATGATGTGCGTGTCGTCATTGCAGGTTCTGCGCCGCCGCCAGCATTTGTCACGCGCGTTGAAAAAGAATTAGGTTGGGAGTTTATTCAAGTGTACGGTATGACGGAATCATCGCCATTGAGCACGGTTTCTACCGTCCGTTCGCATTTGCAACATTTGCCGCTTAGCGATCAATATCGCATGAAAGCGAAAGCAGGTTATGCGATGATTGGCTGTGAAGTGAAAGTCGTCAATGAGCACGGGGAAGAAGTGCCGCGTGACGGAAAGTCGATCGGAGAAGTCATTGTGCGCAGCAACGGCGTAATGGCAGGATATTGGAAAAATCCAGAAGCGACAATGGAAACGATTCGTAACGGCTGGCTTCATACAGGAGATATGGCGACTGTCGATGCATATGGCAACATCGACATCGTTGATCGGAAAAAAGATATTATTATTAGCGGTGGGGAAAACATTTCATCGATTGAAGTTGAAGGGGTGTTGTACGAGCATCCAGCGGTGTTAGAGGCGGCAGTCATTGCTGTTCCGCATGAAAAATGGGGCGAAACGCCGCATGCGTTCGTCGTCGTCCGTCCAGGAAAAGAAGTGACCGAACAAGAGTTGATCGCCTTTTCACGCGAAAAACTTGCCCATTTTAAAGCCATCACCGGCGTCACATTCGTTCAAGAATTGCCAAAAACCGCATCAGGAAAAATACAAAAAGTACATTTGCGTAACGAATATTGGCAATCGATAGGAAAGACAGGAAGATATGTGAATTAATAAGGAAGAGCCGTTGTCGATTGACAGCGGTCTTTTTTTTCTTTACGCTGAAATGGAAAAGGAGGGAGATTATGCGTATTTCAATGATTGATGCGGTGCGTGGTTTTGCGTTGTTTGGCATTTTGCTTGTGAACGTTCTTGATTTTTCACTTCCGACGCTGTATGTCGATGCCACGGTGTTTGCGAAAGATGGGCTTGATCGCTTCCTGCTCGCATTTGTTGATATATTTGCGCAAGCGAGCTTTTATCCGCTTTTTTCGATGTTGTTCGGCTGGGGAGCATGGATCATGCTTGACAAAGGGGGCGAGAAATTCCGGATCACTTTTTTACGCCGCTTGTTTGCGTTGTTGTTATTTGGGATGTTTCATGCGTTTTTCATTTGGCATGGCGATATTTTAATTGGTTATGCGATCGTTGGGTTGTTTCTTTTTCCGTTTTTTCGGGCAAGGGCAAAGACGTTGCGGCGCTTTGCGCTTTCGCTTTGGGGCGGTTGGGCTGGCGTTTCAACGATTTTGATGTGGGTGATGTGGAAACAATATGGCGATGTCGATTTTTCAGAGCCGACGTTAGCGAAGCAAGCTGTCGCGAACTACCAACAAGGGACATGGGAACAAATTTTTATGCAGCGAGCGTATGATTGGTTGTACGTCAACTCGTTTACACAAGCGTTCATTTTTATTTTAACGATTTTGCCGTTTTTTTTATTTGGGGCATATATCGCAAAAGAAAAATGGTTTCATGACATGAACATAAATCGCGCAACGATAAACAAGTGGTGCATCGGTTCGTTCGTTGTCGGCGTCATTTTTAAAATGTTGCCTTGTGTCGAAAAAAATATTGTGACAACGTATGCGCAAGATATGATTGGAGGACCTGCGCTTGCTTTGTTTTATTTTACTGCGTTTTCGCTTATGGCATCGCAAGTCGTTCATGTTTTTGCTCCTGTTGGCAAAATGGCGTTAACAAATTATTTGACGCAATCGATCATTTGTACGACGTTGTTTTATTCATATGGCTTCGGATGGTATGGAAAAGTAACACCGAAACAAGCGCTCGCTGTCGCATGTATCGTATATGTCATTCAAGTCGTATGGAGCCATTGGTGGTTGAAAACATATCGCATCGGACCGATGGAGCGAGTATGGCGATGGATGACGTACGGACAAAAGAAAACGACATGAACAGATCATGTCGTACAAGGCTTGTCCTCTTTTTCTTTATGGAAAAGCACGGCTTCTTTTAAATGTTTGTTTAACAATTCATCGAGCTCTTGACTGCATTGGATCGTTTCTTTCGCAGAAAAACCGTACGTTTGCGCCAATTCAATTAATTGTCGTCTTTTCTTTTCGATGAGGGAAAGAGACATAAATTTCACCAACATTTTTCATTTTCGTTAACAGTCTGTAAACAACTGTATGTATAAACTATTATACATATTCTGAAGAAAAAGGAAATAGTATAATATGCTGAAAAATAATTTTTTTACAAAGGAGTTTACACGTGAAAAAGAGAAAATAGTGATGTTCGATCATACGAAAGAGGGGATGGAAAATGAAATTTGTGACAGCATACGCACGATCGGATGTGTTTGTCGGGGTTGTACACGAGCAAAAGGTCGTTCATTTATCGAAAGCGGATGAAACGATACCGAATACGATGATCGAATGTCTCGAACTTGGCGAATCGTTTATTGAAAAAGTGCAGCGTGTGCTTGAGCGCGCACAGCGAGAGTGGACGTATGATCTTCACGATGTGCAGTTGCTTGCGCCGATTCCACGTCCGACAAAAAACATTTTTTGCATCGGAAAAAATTATGCCGATCATGCGCAAGAAATGGGAGGCGTAGCGGATCGCGAAAATATGATTGTATTTTCGAAAGCGCCAACGACAGTGATCGGGCATGGGGCACCGATTTTACGCCATGCGGATGTGACCGATCAGCTAGATTATGAAGGAGAACTTGCGATTGTGATTGGGAAGAAGGGGAAAGCCATTCCGAAAGAACAGGCGCTTGATTACGTGTTTGGTTATACGATCGTAAACGATGTGACTGCGCGCGATTTACAAGAAAGACATAAACAATATTTGCTTGGCAAAAGCTTAGATACGTCATGTCCGATGGGACCGTGGATCGTTCATCGGTCAGCGATCGCTCATCCGCATGCGTTACATATTGAAACGAGAGTAAATGGCGAAGTGAGACAATCGGCAACGACAGCGCAATTTATTTTCGACATTCCAACAATTATTGCGACGTTGTCGAAAGGGATGACGTTAGAGCCGGGGGATGTCATTGCGACAGGAACGCCAGCCGGTGTTGGAAAAGGAATGAATCCGCCGCGCTTTTTACAGTCGGGGGATGTGATTGAAATTACGATTGATCAAATCGGGACGTTACGGAATGTAGTCAAATAAAAAGTAATGTATCCAACATTGGAGATATATCTGCCATACGACGTTACGGAATGTAGTCAAATAAAAAGCTGGGGTGCCCCAGCTTTTTACTGTTCAAATACTTTTTTCACTTTTTCAATGGCCCAGTCGAGCTCTTCTTTTGTAATGACGAGCGGTGGAGCGAAGCGGATGACTGTATCATGCGTCTCTTTACATAATAGCCCTTCTTGTTGTAGTTTTTCACAATATGGGCGTGCCGCAACGTGCAGTTCAACACCGATAAATAGTCCTCTTCCGCGCACTTCTTTAATGTGCGGATGATGAATTTCGCGCAATTTTTCTTGGAAATATTGACCGAGCTCAAATGAGCGCTCTGGCAATTTTTCTTCAACGATGACATCAAGCGCAGCGATCGAAACAGCGCAAGCGAGCGGATTTCCACCGAACGTCGATCCGTGCGATCCCGGATTAAATACGCCGAGAATATCTTTGTTTGCAGCGACGCATGAAATTGGAAATACGCCACCACCGAGCGCTTTACCGAGAATGTACATATCTGGCTCGACTTCTTCCCAATCGCACGCAAACATTTTACCAGAACGGCCAAGACCGGATTGAATTTCGTCGGCGATGTATAGCACGTTATGTTGTTTACATACGTCATATGCGGCTTTTAAAAATCCTTCTGGCGGAATGTTAATGCCTGCTTCCCCTTGAATTGGTTCAAAAATAAACGCTGCTGTATTTGGTGTAATCGCTTGCTTAAGCGCTTCTACATCGCCGAACGGAATGACTTTAATGCCTGGAAGCATCGGACCGAATCCGCGTTTGTACTCTGGATTTGACGACATCGATACAGCTGTCATCGTTCGACCGTGGAAGTTATCTTCACAAACGATAATTTCCGCTTGATCGGCAGGAACGCCTTTGACGTCATACGCCCAGCGGCGCGCCGCTTTGACGGCTGTTTCTACCGCTTCTGCCCCTGTGTTCATCGGTAAAACCATCTCTTTTTTCGTTAATTTCGCGACTTTTTCATACCATGGACCGAGTTGGTCGTTATGGAATGCTCGTGATGTTAATGTAATTTTATTTGCTTGTTCAATGAGCGCTTGGACGATGCGCGGATGGCGATGTCCTTGGTTCACCGCGGAGTAAGCGCTTAACATATCCATATAACGATTCCCTTCAGGATCTTCTACCCATACACCTTCGCCTTTCGATAAAACGACTGGAAGAGGATGATAGTTGTTTGCGCCGTACTTTTCTGTTAGTTCGATGATTTGTGCTGTTTTCACGTCAATCCCTCCTATTTCGGTAGTCACATATATAACATACTTGAAGTGAATATAGAAAGTAAATAGAAAAGGTGAGCGTTTTCTTTTTCAAATGTCATACAGACATGTTATGATTGGCATATATAAGGTTGATAGAAAGGAGCATATTTATGACACATGCACATATTACGACGTGGGTTGTTGCGCTCATTTTATTTGTCGTTGCGATTGCGTTTCAAGCAAAAGGACATGAAAAAACAAAAATGGTACACATGTTATTGCGCTTATTTTACATTTTCATTATTGCGACAGGCGCTTGGATTTTACATAGCATGTCCTCATTCCCGTTCCTTTATATCGTGAAAGTGATTGTCGGTCTATGGGTGATCGGAACGATGGAAATGATTCTCGTTCGGACGGCGAAAGGAAAAAACACGAACGTTCTTTGGCTTCAGTTCATTGTTGCGTTTGTGGTCGTGTTATATCTCGGATTTAAATTACCGTTTGGCTTTTCTTTCTTTTCGTAAAGTTGGCATATTCGCCAACTTTTATCTTTTTCTACCATATGGAAATGTGCTATAATAAAATTGAATGATAATTCTAAAAATATAAAGAGAAAGAAAGAGTGGGAAAAAGGGGATGAAATTATTTCAAACCGTTTGCAACACGTTTGCGGATTGGGAACGATGGGTGAGCGACTATCGTTTATATGAGTACGACCAGCTAACGATTTTCGTTTCCTCGCTTTCTCCTTCGTTTCGGATGCAAATGGAACAGTACGTGCAGCATCATTTGCCTCAAGCGCAGCTTTTTCCGATGATTGGGGATGCATCGGAACAAGCCGTCATTTGTGCCCTCGTTTTTGATGATTGTCGGGCGGATATGGACGAAATGCGTCAAAAAATGAAAATATCTGAACAATATTACCGCTCTTTATTTGAACATAATCCAGATATTGTATATTCCACCGATTTAGAAGGCAATTTCACAAGCGTCAATCCTGCGTTTGAACGAGTATTTGGGTATAAGGCAGAGGAGATTTTGCATTCAAACTCGCTTCATTACATTAAAAAAGAAGATATTCCGCGCGTGCGCCGCTATTTTTATCGCGCGTTAAAAGGGAAAGTGCAACAATACAATTTAGAAATTCCATCGAAATCAGGAAAAGTGTATTTGTTCCAAATTAAAAACGTTCCGATTATCGTTGACGGAAAAAAGGTGGGCATTTATGGCATCGGTCGCGACATTACTGAACAAAAGCGCGCGGAAGAGCATATAAAATATATCGCCTATCACGATGTCGATACGGGGCTCCCGAACCGATTGAATTTTACAAACATCGTAAAACAAGCGATCGATCAAGCGAAAGAAACAGGCAACACGCTTGCAGTATTGTTTGTGGATATGGATCGTTTTAAAATCGTGAACGATACGATCGGCCATTACGGCGGGGATGAAATATTAAAACAAATAGCGGAACGAATCAAAAACGTATTGCCCCAAGGGGCCCATTTAGGTCGTTTCGGTGGCGATAAGTTTAGCCTGTTGTTTACTGAGCAAGTGGATATGCATACGGTCGTTGAATGGACGAAAAAGTTGCTTCAACATATTGCCGTGCCGATTGTATATGAAGAAAAAGAGTTTTTTTTAACCGCAAGCGTCGGGATTAGTTTTTACCCAGCGGACGGTGTCGATGCCCAATCGCTATTAAAAAATGCAGATACAGCGGTGAATCGCGCGAAACAAACAGGCGGCAACGGCGTGAAATTGTATGCGACGAAAATGAACGAGCAAGTGATGTATCGCGTCGAGCTTGAGCGATATTTGCGAAAGGCGCTTGAAAAAAACGAATGTTTTCTCGTTTATCAACCGATTGTGGACTTAGTGACCGGAAAAATCATTGGCAGTGAAGCGTTGTTGCGCTGGAAACATCCGAAAATCGGCCTTGTTTCCCCGCTTGAGTTTATTCCAATCGCAGAAGAAATTGGCTTCATCCACGATCTTGGGCGCTGGGTGCTTACTGAAGCGTGCATGCAAACGAAAACGTGGCACGAGCTCGGATTTGATTCATTCATGGTTTCTGTCAATGTTTCAGCGACGCAATTTCAACATCCGACGTTTTTTGAAGATGTGCAACAAGCACTGAAACAGTCACAGCTTCCTGCGCATTGTTTACATTTGGAATTAACAGAAAGCTCGATGTTGCGCAACATGTATTACAGCATTCACGTCATGAAGCAGCTTCAACAGCTTGGTGTACATGTGTCGATTGATGATTTTGGCACAGGCTATTCGTCGCTTAGCTATTTAAAACATTTGCCAATTCATACGTTAAAAATTGACCGATCGTTCATTTACCAACTTCATAAAGATCGTTCGGACATTGCGATCGTCAAATCGATTATTACGATGGGGCATGGCTTGCGCCTAAAAGTTGTTGCAGAAGGTGTAGAAACGGCTGAACAAATGAAATTGTTGAAACGATTAAAATGTCATTATGCGCAAGGGTATGCGATTTTCAAACCGCTTCCTGCGGAACAATTTGAAAAACAAGTGTTACAAGGAAGCGAATCTACTATTCAATGATCGAGTTGAACGCCAATGACTTTTTTCCCTGTTTGCAACGTAAGCTCGAATCGATGTTGTTTGTCGTCAAAATAATGTTGCACGTTGCACATATCGAGTGAGTTATCAAACATTAAAAAATTCACCCCTTTTTCAGCAAATAACATATAATTGTAGCAATACAAACAATCGTATACGGAAAAGTTCCATTCGTTAATTAAATGAATAAAATGGAAAAACGCGTGATCGGGTAGCTGTGACAGCCATTGTTCGTATGCGTGCGACAACGGTTTGATGTAGCGAAGGCGATCACCGTTTTTTAATGTGTACCGTTCTGTCACATATATGTCCCCATCTTCACCAAGCCATCCTTTTACCCATTGCCCGAAGCGAAAAAGTTCGACTTCCTCAGGTAAACTCGTTAATTCATGTGCTTCATCTTCGTCATCGAAAAATATCCATTCTCCGTTTACTTGTTCAACAACACCGTACACGTAAGCCCGTTTTTGTGTGCGCAATGATGCAAGGCGATCCATGATGATTTCCTCCTTCATGTCAATTCCTTCCGTACGCCATTATAGACAACTCATCATTTATATAAACGATGCATAAAATAAAAGCATGCTTCATACTTGTTCACAACAGAAGGGAATGATGAATGTGTGCGGAATTACCGGATGGGTTCATTTTGGGCGACATATACGCCAAGAGAAAGACACGGTGCTTGCGATGGCCAATACGCTTTCGTTGCGGGGGCCTGATGATACGAACGTATGGCTTGACGATCATGTCGCATTTGGACATAAGCGGCTTGTTGTCGTTGACCCAGCAGGTGGCGTACAGCCGATGACGCGAATGAAAAATGGTCATCGTTATACGATTTGTTATAATGGAGAGCTATATAATACAGAAGATATTCGAAAACAGTTATTGAAAAACGGATATACGTTTCAAGGGCATTCCGATACGGAAGTGTTGCTTACCGCATACATGGAATGGCGTGAACAATGTGTCGATCATCTGAACGGCATTTTTGCGTTTGCGGTGTGGGACGATGAACGAAAGCAACTCTTTTTAGCGCGCGATCGTTTAGGAGTGAAGCCGTTGTTTTATCGCTATGAACAAGGGGAGTTTTTATTCGCTTCAGAAATAAAAGCGATTTTGGCTCATCCAAACGTTCGTGCCGAAATTGATCGTGAAAGTTTATGTGAAATTTTAGCGCTCGGCCCTTCGCGCACACCGGGGCATGGCGTGTTTCGAACGATTTATGAATTGCGCCCGGCTCATGCGATGATCGTTCAGCAAAGCGGCGTACGTCAATGGCGATATTGGAACGTAAAAAGCGCACCGCATGAGCATTCCTTTCATGAAACGGTAGAACATATTCGGACGTTGTTGATCGATGCGATTACGCGACAACTCGTTTCCGATGTACCTGTTTGTACGTTTTTATCGGGTGGGGTCGATTCGAGCGCGATTACGGCGATTGCAGCGAAGGCGTTTGAACGTGAAGGGAAAGCTCCTCTTCATACGTATTCCATTGATTACGAAGAAAATGAACAATATTTTACAGCGAACGCATTTCAACCGAACAGTGACGGACCGTGGATTAAACAAATGTCGGATGCATTCCAAACCGTTCATCATACGTGCATCATTTCCCAACAACAATTAGCCGATGATTTAAAAGAAGCAGTCATTGCCCGTGATTTGCCGGGAATGGCGGATATTGATTCGTCGCTTCTTTGGTTTTGCCGTCAAATAAAGCAACAGTTTGTCGTTAGTTTATCAGGTGAATGTGCAGACGAAATTTTCGGAGGCTATCCGTGGTTCCATAGAAAAGAAGATTTTGAGCGAGACGGATTTCCGTGGATGCGCTCGTTAGATGAGCGATTCGATCTTCTCAATGAAACGTGGCGTGAAAAACTTCCGCTTCATGAGTATGCCGATATGCGTTATAAAGAAACGCTTCGTGAAGTTCCTCACGCAGACGGAGAAAGCGCAGAAGAAGCGCGCCGCCGCGAATTGTTTTATTTAAATATGATTTGGTTTATGACGACGTTGTTAGATCGGAAAGACCGCATGAGCATGGCGGCAAGTTTAGAAGTGCGCGTACCGTTTGCCGATCATCGCCTCGTTGAGTATGTATGGAACATTCCGTGGGAGATGAAAATGTACAACAATCGTGAAAAAGGAATTTTACGCAAAGCGCTTGAAGGAATTTTACCAGATGACGTGTTGTATCGGAAAAAAAGCCCATATCCGAAAACACATCATCCGCGTTATACGGACATCGTTGCTGAACGGCTAGAGACGATTTTAACGAATCGCTCGTCCGTTTTATATGAACTGTTTGATCGAAAGAAGTTAAAGGAATTAGTGGAAACGAAAGGACAGTCGTTTCGCATCCCGTGGTTCGGTCAACTCATGTCCGGTCCGCAGCTGTTAGCGTATTTCGTTCAATTTCATGAGTGGTTTGAGCATTACAACATTCATTTAAAAGACAGCTAAAAAACGGCTGTCTTTTTTCTTTCCTGTTTTTAATTTATCTTGTATAATGTTTGTATAACTTTTGTTCAATAGGAGTGAATAGTGTGAAAAAAATTGTTGTCGTCGGAGCGGGACCTGGTGGGCTTGCTGCCGCGATGTTGCTTGCTGCGAAAGGATATGATGTGTCTGTATTTGAGAAAAAACCGTACGTAGGAGGACGAAATGGACGATTTGAGCTCGGTGAATACCGTTTTGATATCGGTCCGACGTTTTTAAGCATGCCTCATATCATTGAAGAGTTATTTGCAGCAGCAGGAAGAAACATACACGACTATGTCCAACTTGTCGAATTAGATCCGATGTATGAACTCGTTTTTCATGATGTCAAGTTAGCGATGACGATGAATCGGAAAAAAATGAAAGAACAAATCGCTGTGCTATTTCCTGGGAACGAAGACGGTTATGAGCGGTTTATCAATGAAAATGAGCGGAAGTTGCAGGCGCTCGCACCGATTTTGCAAAGTAAAATGGATCGATTGTACCACTATTTGCGTCCGGCCGTGTTAAAAGCGTTGCCGCAGTTGACGTTGTCACAATCACTATACGATGTATTAAGCCGATATTTTGATGATGAGCGCCTTCGGTTAGCGTTTACGTTTCAAGCGAAATATTTAGGGATGTCCCCATGGGAATGTCCCGGTGCGTTTTCCATTTTATCTTACATGGAGCATGCGTACGGCATTTATCACGTCATCGGCGGGTTAAATGAAATTCCAAAAGCGATGGCGCGCATCGTTGAAGAATATGGAGGGCGCGTGCATGTGAGCGCAGGGGTGCGAAAGCTTTGGCTTGACGGAACGACTGTGAAAGGGGTCATATTAGAAAACGGTGAAAAAGTAATGGCGGATGAAGTCATTATAAATGCTGATTTTGCCCATGCGATGACGAACCTCGTCGATGACGGTGTATTAAAAAAATATCGCAAAGAAAAGTTGCAAAAAAAGAAATATTCATGTTCGACATTTATGATGTACGTCGGGATAAACAAGCCGGTTGATCTTGCTCATCATACGATTATATTTGCGGACGATTACAAGCGAAACGTCGATGAAATTACGAAAGAAAAAACGATTCCACACGATCCGTCCATTTACGTGCAACATGCTGCCGCAACAGATGCGACGGTCGCTCCGAAAGGAAAAAGTGCGCTTTACATTTTAGCGCCTGTGCCGAACAATACGAGCGGTATTGATTGGGAAAAAGAGAAAGAGCCGTTTCGCCGAAAACTATGGGATACGCTATGTAAAAAATTAGGGTGGAAACAGATGGAGCGACATATTGAATGCGAAAAAATCATTACACCGCATGATTGGGAGCATGATGTATTCGTTTATGAAGGAGCGACGTTTAATTTAGGCCATCAGTTGTCGCAAATGATGGTGTTTCGTCCACATAACGAATTTGAAGAACTAAATCATTGTTGGCTCGTCGGTGGCGGGACGCATCCGGGAAGCGGTTTGCCGACTATTTTTGAATCAGCTCGTATTACAGCAAACGGCATACTACAAGCACATCGTCAACCGCTTATTCCAGTTGGCGACTTGCCGAAGCGGAGGGAAGCATAATGAACATTGCAGTCGTCGGTGGAGGCATTGGCGGCATGATGACGGCGCTATTGCTTGCAAAGCGGGGGGCACATGTGACAGTTTTTGAGAAAAATGATCGGCTTGGCGGTCGGCTTTCGTTTATGGAGCGAGACGAGTTCCGCATTGACGCCGGTCCAACGATCGTATTGTTGCCAGAAAAATTGCGGACGTTTCTCTCCGACGTTGGCGTAACGGAAGATGAATACGAGCTTGTTCGGTGCGATCCGATGTATACGATTCATTTTGCAGACGGTATATCGTACACAAAGTATGCGGATGAGGAAAGACAAAGAGAAGAAATTGCTCGTCTGTTTCCAGGGGAAGAAAAAGGATTTCAACGTTTTATGAATGAGATGAAGGAAATTTTCGGAAAGGGCGATGAGCTCATTTTAAAAAAAACATTCTTAAAGAAACGAACGTTTTTCACGAAAGAAACGATGGCGCTTTTTTCGCGCATGCGCGCCTATCAATCTGTGAAAACGAACATGGCCCGTTATTTTCACGATGAACGGTTGCAGCTTGCTTATTCGTTACAAACGTTATATATTGGCGGCAATCCGTATGCAACGCCATCGCTTTACTCGCTCGTTTCGTTTAGCGAGCATGCGCACGGCGTGTATTACGTAAAAGGTGGCTACGCAAGTCTCGTTTCTTTACTTACAAGAAAGCTAGAAGAAGCGGGTGTCACCGTCCGACTGCAAACGAAAATCGAGCGGTATGAAGTGAACGGATCGACTGTTGAGGCGCTTTATGTGAAAGGAGAAAAGTATCGTTTTGATGCATTTGTTATGAATACCGATGAGCCGACGATGATGACGAAAAAAAGAAGATGGATCCCATCATCGAGCTGTGTACTGCTTTATATGGGGGTTCGGAAAACGTACGATGCACCAATTCATCAATTTTTTTTACCCCATGATTTTCAACAACATATGGGCGATGTATTTGATCGCAAAGTCGTTCCACAAGATCCGTCATTTTATACGTTTTATCCGTCAGCGGTCGATCGTTCGCTCGCACCTGAAGGAAAAAGTGTGTTGTATGTGTTAATTCCTGTACCAGCTGGACGGCATATCGATTGGACGAAACAAGATCGTTGGATCGCCCGCATCGTCGATGAAGTAGAAAAACGGGCGTTTCCGAATGTCAAACAGGCGATCGAGTGGATGCACGTGCGTACGCCGCTTGATGCGCACAGAGAAGGGTTGTATGATGGCGGCATGTTTGGGATTGCACCGACGTTATTTCAATCCGGCCCATTTCGCCCACAAGTGAAGTCGACACGTTACGAAAACGTATATGGCGTTGGTGCGTCGATTCATCCCGGTGGCGGGGTGCCGGTTGTCATGCAAGGGGCAAAGTTATGTGCACAACAAATATCTCGTGATTGGAGTGGAGAATGATGAATATCAGGCAAGCGTATGCGCAATGTGAAGCGGTGACGGCACATCATTCGAAAACGTTTTATCGGGCATTTTCCGTTTTACCGTTACATGATCGTAATGCCATTTGGGCGATTTACGCATTTTGTCGTCGCGTCGATGATATTGTTGATGAAGGAACACAGCCACATCAACAACTACGACAGTTTGAAAAACAATGGGAATCGTTTTTAGGGGGATATACAGAAAATGACTTTATGTGGGTAGCGCTTCGCGACGTATTTTCCCGCTATGATATGGACGCTGAACCGTTTTCGCATATGATTGAAGGACAAAAAATGGATTTGACTGTTCATCGTTATGATACGTTTTCCCAGTTGTTGCGTTATTGTTATTGTGTCGCAAGCACCGTTGGCTTAATGTTATTGCCGATTTTAGCCCCGCATCGTCGCGAGCAGTTAAAAGAAAGCGCCATCGCGCTTGGAGAAGCGATGCAACTGACGAACATTTTGCGCGACGTCGGAGAAGATATAGCGCGTGGTCGTATTTATTTACCGCGTGAATGGATGAGCGTGTATGGAGTAAGTGAACAAGATATCGCTTTTGGTCGGGTGACGAACGCATTTATTGATTTATGGGAACATATTGCACAAAAGGCAGAAGAGAAATATACGTATGCCGAAGCGGCATTTTCGCTTTATCCGCTTTCAGCACGTTTTGCCGTACGGGGAGCGACATTGATGTACAAAAGCATTTTACACGTTGTTCGTGAGCAACAATATGACGTATTTGCGAAGCGGGCGTTTGTGTCGGAAGAACGAAAAAAAGCGTTGCTCCAACAAATTGGGGGCGAAAACGTTGAAGTGGGGTGAGCGCTTATACCGCCTTTTTCTCATTTGGTATGGATGCGGACTTGTACTCGTCGGTTTTCATCTTCTACCGCCGTGGTTAGAATGGGCGAACGTTGTTTTTTTAATGCTTGCGGGAATGATTGGTGCATTATTTTTAATTGAAAGGTACGGTCAACGGGGGATCATCGCAACAATTGCGATCTTCATTGGTACGATGGCGGTCGAGTATGTTGGGGCGACGTATAGTTTCATTTTTGGCTCATATGATTATACGAATCAATTTGGTCTGACCATATTTGGTGTTCCAATAGCGATTGGGTTCGCTTGGCTTGCCGTGATCGGTTGTACGCATGCGCTCGCGTTACGTTTCGTTCCGCCAATGAGACCTATTGTTGCTTCCGTTGTTGGCGCATCTTTGGCGGTTGTATTAGATTTAGTGATTGACCCGGTCGCATATGTTGCGAAACAATATTGGCTTTGGGAAGGAACGAGCATATATTATAACGTTCCGCTTCAAAATTTTGCTGGGTGGTTTGTTGTTGCGTTTGTCATTCATCTTTTATTGTTCGTTCTTCCTGGGCGCAAGGCAAGTTCAGAAAGGAGAGCCATTGTCCTGTTTTTCCTTCTTGACGCGATGTTTTTATTTCTTGCTTTACTAGAACAATTGTACGTTGCTTTTTTGCTTGGGTTATCGCTTGCGACGTTTATTTTTTGGAAATGGAGACGGTCGGCATGATTAAAGCGAAAAAAAGTCGTTCGTTTGAATGGATGTTTTCCCTTTACAACACATGGTTGTTGCGCACGTCGTTTCATCGGCTATATGTGCGTGGACGCATCGTGCGAACACCTGCGTTATATGTCGCGAATCATAGTTCATGGTGGGATGGGCTAATCGCCTTTCAATTGAGCCGTTTTCTGTTTCAACAAAATAGTTATGCGATGATGAGTGAAGAAGGGTTAAAACAATATCCGTTTTTTCGTAAGCTTGGCGGTTTTTCGATTGATCGGACGAAACGAAAAGAAATAATGAAGTCGCTTGACTACGCCGTTTCGTTATTGTGCGATAGAAAAAGTGTTTGGATGTTTCCACAAGGGGAAGAACAACATATTGAAAAACGTCCACTTCATTTTTTTACAGGGGCCATATATGTAGCGGAACGAGCGAACGTGCCGATCATACCGCTTGCGTTTTACCATAGTTTTCGTCACCATCGTAAGCCGGAATGGTTTATTCATATTGGCGAGCCGTTATGGGCGGCTCATATGGTGGGAAGCGATCGGAAGGAAAAAACGGCTGAACTCGAACGCATTTGCACCGCACAACTAGATGAAGTGAAGAGGTTGGTTGTGAGCGAACAGCTTCAATCGTTTACACGTTGGAACGGAGGGGCGTTATGATCGGGGTGTGGGTAAGTTTTTTCATTTGGACCGTTTTTAACGCTTTGTTTCTTATTTCGCTTCCGAAACGTCCACAAATCGTCGCTCGCCCGCTTGTCAGTGTCCTCGTTCCTCTTCGCAATGAAGAGCGGAATGTCGTGCGCCTCGTTCGTTCGTTAAAGCAGTTGACGTATGAGTCAGTCGAATTTTTGCTTCTTGATGACCAATCGACTGATCGCACGTATGAGTTATTGTTGAAAGAAACGAAAGAAGACGATCGTTTTCAAATATGGCAAGGGAAGCCTCTTCCTAACGGTTGGGTAGGGAAAGTGCATGCGTGTCATCAACTGGCGAAACAGGCGAAAGGGGCGTATTTGTTTTTTATTGATGCGGATGTCGAGTTAAAGCCCGCAGTCATTGAAAAATTGTTGGCGGTCGCAGCCGCGTATGATGCGAAATTAGTGACGGGCTTTCCGTCGTTTCATCCGTCGTCGCTTCCGTTGATCGGCAAATGGCTCGTGCCGTTGCAACATTTTTTTATTTTGTTTCATTTGCCTTTATTTTTAGCAAATTATACGCATATACGTTCGGCGACCGCAGCGCATGGGGCGTGTTTGTTTTTTGAACGCGCGGCGTATGAAGCGATCGGTGGGCATGCGTCTGTAAAAAGTGAGCTTGTTGAAGATGTAATGATTGCCCGCAAAATGAAAGAACATCGGTATCGTGTCATCCTTGCGAACGTAAGCACACATGTTGTTTGTTATATGTATGAAACGAATAAAGAAGTATGGGAAGGTTTTTTAAAAAATGTATATGTCGGGTTAAATCGCTCATCGTTTTTTGTCGTGATGCTCACGATGTTTTACGGACTATTTTACGTCGCACCGCTTGTTGTTGCTCCGTTGTCATTTATGTATGGAGCGGCGTATGCGACGCCACTCATCATCGTTATTGCTCAAAAAGCGTATGTCGAATGGAAGACGGAGCGCTCGATTTCGACGTGTTATTGGATGCCGATAAGTGCAGGAGCGTTTATCGCATTAATGTATGCATCGATGCGCGCGAAACGTTATGAATGGAAAGGGAGGACGTACACGTGAAAAAAGTCGTCATTATTGGCGGTGGGCTCGGTGGGTTGTCTGCCGCTGTGACGCTCGCCCATCGCGGTGTGGATGTGCAGTTATTTGAAAAAAATCGCCATTTTGGCGGGAAGTTAATGCCCGTTCAACTTGGCGACTATTATTTTGATTTTGGGCCGAATACGATTACGATGCCGTTTGTGTTTCGCCACGTCATTGAGCAAACAGGTGAGCGCCTTGAAGATTACATGACGTTTCGGAAATTGGCTGTCCATACGAAAAACGTGTACGAAGACGGCACAACGTTTTTTCTGTCAAGCGATCGCGACTATATGAAAGAGCAGCTTGCGCGTATTGATCGCATCGGGGCGTTGCGATACGACGATTTTATTCGCGAAGTGGAGCGGCTGTATAAACTCGCGAAAACGTACTTTTTTCCGCGCATGTTTCGCTCTTTTGTTGATTATATGTCGCCGTCGCTTGCGTTTGCTTTATTGAATGCGCGCCCGTTCGAAACGTTACATCATTTTTTTCAACGTTATTTTACAAACGAACATGTTATTCAAGCGTACGACCGTTATGCGACGTACATTGGCTCATCGCCGTATATGGCGCCAGCGACGTTTGCCATGATCGCTTATTTAGAAATGGTCGATGGCGTATATTACGTAGAAGGGGGAAATGCTCGTATTGCCGATACGTTTGCGATGCTTGCAAAACGAGCAGGGGCAACGTTACATACAAACCGAGCGGTCAAGCGTGTCATTGTGCATAACGGAGCGGTGAAAGGAGTGGAGCTTGAAGACGGGGAAAAGGTAGAAGCGGATGTCGTGATTATGAATGCCGATTTGTTACAGGCGTATCGCGAGCTCGTTGATCCTCACGATCGCTCGTATGAACGAGCCGAGCCGTCCATTTCCGCCTTTGTCATGTTAGTTGGAACGAAAGAAAAATGGGATGATTTAGCGCATCACAACGTGTTTTTCTCCCCTAATTATAAACAAGAGTTTGAACATATACTTGCTGGAAGGTATAGTGAACATCCGACGATATACGTTTGCGCGCCACCATTTACGAAAGAAGGGGCATCGTTGTTTGTGTTAGTGAATGCTCCGCCACTCACAAAAGATGGGCGTATGCAAGTCGATGAACAAGCATATAAGCAGCTTGTGTATGAACGGCTTCGCTCATACGGATTAAACGTTGTGCCAGACGTCGAACGCGTCATCACTCCGCTTCATATTGCTGAACAGTTTGGCGCATATCGCGGCGCATTGTATGGCGTGGCGTCGAATCGGCGGCGGGATACGTTTTTACGTCCGTCAAATGCATGTAAAGAAGTGAAAGGATTATATTTCGTTGGAGGGACGACCCACCCAGGAGGTGGATCGCCAATGGTTGTCATTAGTGGACAAAATGTCGCTCATCATTTGCTCGGTGTTAAGCTGTCGCTTCCTTTTTGACGAACGATTTTGTGCGCCATACATTTGATTTCCAGCGCCAATAGACGAGCAAGCCGCGCAGCCATTCGTCCGCCGTAAAGGCGAGCCAGATGCCAACTAAGCCGAGATCGAACGAAATGCCAAGAATATAGGCGAGCGGGACGCTGATCCCCCACATCGATGCGATACCGATGTAGACAGGAAATTTTACGTCGCCAGCCGCGCGTAAAGAGTTAATGATGACGAGATTAAACGAACGTCCGGGTTCGAGAAGCATCGTGAGTAAAATGAGCGTCCCGCCTGTTTCAATCATCCGATTGTTGCTTGTGAAAATGGAAAGCAGTTGATCGGAAAAGACGGAAAACACGGCCGCAACGGTAAACGAAATGATGACGGCGAGCCGTAAACTTCGCAAGCAGCGGGTATACGCCTCATGAAAGCGTTCCGCCCCAACGAGATGCCCGACGATAATTTGCGTCCCTTGCCCAATGGCAACGCTAAATAAAAAAATAAACATCATGATGTTTTGCGTATATACTCTTGTCGTTAACGCTTCTGTGCCAAGCATCGTAATGAAATAGGTGATGACAAGTTGTGATGTATTGTAAGCGACATGTTCACCGGCAGATGGAATGCCGATTTTTAATAATTGTTTGACGTAAGCAAATGAAAGCGCCTCTTTCGATAAAAGCGGGAGCGGATGCGAGAGACGTTTCATGATGAGAAAAAATCCAACAACAAGCCCGATCATCCGGCTGATCGTTGTTGACCAAGCGACCCCTTCAACACCTAAAACCGGTAAGCCAAACGGTCCGAACAATACGAAATAGTTGCCAATGATGTTTAATATGTTGACTCCAATCGTAATATTCATCATATCGCGTGTAAACCCGTAGCTGCGCAATATCGCCCCGAGCGTCATAATGAGCGCTTGCACAAATGAAAAACCACCAACAATCCATAAATAAGCACGCGCATCAGCCATTAGCTCGTTTGGAACGTTCATTACTTGAAGGAGATGATCGCTTCCTATCCAAAGCGCAACGCTTAATACGACGCCAAATAATAAATTTGCCCAAATGGAAGTAGCTCCAATATAGGAAGCTGTTTTTTCATCGTTTGCCCCAGCATATTGTGCAATTAAAATCGATGTTCCTGTTGCGATAAAGCCAAACATGACAACGACCATAAACAATAACTGATTGGCCACCCCGACAGCCGCAACCGCTTCATCTGTGTAGTGACTAAGCATAAACGTATCGGCATTGCCCGTCAACATATGAAGCGTCAATTCAATAAAAATGGGCCAAGTGAGCGCAAATAAAGAAAGCTTTTTTGCCAAACAAGACAACCCCTTTACGATTTCCGACTTGCAAACTGTTTTTATTTTAATGGATTGTTATAATGAAAAAAAGAGAAAAAGACGATAACTTTTGTACATTTCCGACTTAAAGGAGGGCGCTTATGTATATATCGTTTTCCGTTCCGCCGTTTCCCGTTTTCATTAAAGGTGGTGAGGCGGTTTTTCGAAAAGGAATGAAACATTTTCGACGCACGTTTTCGGTATTTGATTTACTGTATGTGCAAAAAGGAACGTTATATATGACGGAACACGAAGAAACGTTTACCGTTCGGGAAGGAGAATACGTCATTTTATGCCCACAGTTTGAACATTATGGGCATGAACCGTGTGGTGAAGATACGTACTTTATTTGGATTCATTTTTCAGTGCCACAATACGAGCTTGGTGAAAAACAGCCGTATGGATGGAGCGATATTATTGAACGAGAGGCAACGTATGTCGATTATGCGCAATATCGTTTATTTATTCCACAATACGGAAAGTTGAACAAAGTAGGAATGGAGACGATGTTGCAACATATCGTTCGTGAGCAACAAACACCGGATCATTCGTTGGCGCAACAGCTGTTATTTGCACAATGGATCGTTCAATTGCAAAAACAAACGCTTCATATTCCGACAGCTGCCGAGCATGTATGTAGAGAAGCGATGGAATATATTCATCGTCATTATGATCAATCGTTTGAAATGGAGCATCTTGCTTATGCTCTCCGACTTCATCCTGACTACATTTCACGCTGTATGCAAAAAACGATCGGAATGAGTGCGCTGCAATATGTACATGATTATCGGCTGAAAGTAGCAAAGAAAAAATTAGCCGCAACCAACGAGACGGTCGCGGCGATTGCTAAACAAGTCGGATTTGAGGATGGTGCATATTTTTCGCGTGTATTTAAAAAATTAGAAGGGATGACGCCAAGCGAGTATCGCCGTTTTATACAGCGGGCGTAGGCTGCACAAGTAACATACGAAAGCCGTACGGCTCAATTGTCACCGTTTGTTCAGTTATTTGTTCGTTCGTCCAAAGGTTGATGACCGTTTTGTCTTGAAGTGAAAATGGAACGGTCCATGTAAGCGATGCGTCTGCATTGTTTAACACGCAAACGATCGTTTCGTCTTCATATGTTTTCACGTAAGCGATATGATTCGTTTCATCGTTTGCTTCTAACACATGAAATTCGCCAAAGCGCAAGGCACGATATTGTTTGCGCAGTGCAATAAGCGTTTGGACGTGTGCGAATAAATCGCGGTCTTGTTTTTCCTCTTCCCATACCATACATTTACGGCAAAGCGGATCTTGACCGCCAGTTAAACCGATTTCGTCTCCGTAATATATGCATGGCGATCCGCTGAAAGAAAGTTGGAACGTAAACATAAGTTTTACTTTTTCCTTTTGTTCGCCGCATTGGGTGAGAATGCGCGGCGTGTCGTGGCTGCCGAGCAAATTAAAGGCGACTTCGTTTACGTTTTGCGGATAGTTATGCCATACGTGAATGATCGTGTTCGCAAATTCGCTGGCGCGCACATGTCCTTTCGCGAAATAGTTCAGCGCCCCGTTTGTAAACGGATAGTTCATGACGGCATCAAACTGATCTCCGCGCAACCACGGCATCGCATCGTGCCAAATTTCACCGAGAATGTACACGTCCGGTTTGATCGCTTTCACCGCTTGGCGAAACTCGCGCCAAAATTGATGATCGACTTCGTTTGCTACGTCTAATCGCCATCCGTCGATGTCAAATTCGCGAATCCAATATGTTGCGACGTCTAATAAATATTGTTTCACTTCCGGGTTTTCTGTATTTAACTTCGGCATTTCTGGCACGAACGCAAACGTATCGTAATTTGGAATTGGTTTTGTTTGTAACGGAAACTGACGAATATGAAACCAATCTTTATAGCGTGATCTTTCCCCGTTTTTTAATACATCTTGAAACGGAGCGAAATAGTAGCCGCTATGATTAAATACCGCATCAAGCATGATGCGAATGCCTCTGTCATGGCATGCATCAACGAGCCGTTTAAACGTCTGTTTATCGCCAAATTGCGGATCAATTTCAAAATAGTCGATCGTATCGTATTTATGGTTCGACGGGGCTTTAAAAATAGGCGTAAAATAAATGCCGTTAATGCCGAGCTCGACAAGATAGTCTAGCCGTTTCATAATCCCTTCAAAATCGCCGCCAAAAAAGCTTGTTGTTGTCGGATCGACGCTTCCCCATGGGAGCGTATGAGGTGGATTTAATTTCGGATCGCCGTTGGCGAATCGTTCAGGGAAAATTTGATACCAGACGGTGTCTTTCACCCAGCTAGGTGCGTCAAAAACGTCGATGCGGTTTAAAAATGGAAAACAAAAGTAGTATGCGGTATCGTCTGTTGGCGCTTTTTCATAAAAGCCTTTTTCCGTATAGATAAGCACGTTTTCTTCATCGTGCAATTCAAATCCGTAGCGCAAGCGGCGATACGGTGGTTGCACAGCGATAAACCAATAATCAAATAGCGCGTCACAACCGCTTTTTTGCATCGGTTTTTTATCAAATTGCCACGCCCCATCTTCCCATACGTACGGGTCGCCGAAAAGAAGAAAGACAGCATCGACATCATCTTTTTTCGTCCGTAAACGAATATGTAACGTTCGCTCATCGTATGCATAAGCAAACGCATCTTTTGGACGGTGGTAAATCGCTTCTTTTAACATGTTTCAATCACTCCTCTCCATTTTTCGCGCAATCGATTGCGCTTTTGTCACATAGTTGGACATGTTTTCTGCCTTCGTTTAAGGAAGCGGATACAATGCTTATGTTAAGCGTAAAATGAAAGAGATAAAAAAGTCAACATTCATTCAAAAAAAGATGAAAAAAACAGTTGTCAAAGCGGAAAATGTTTGTATAATAAAGATAAAGATTGTGCAATCGTTTTCGCAAAAATGAAAGCGTTTGTACGTATTGCTTAAAACACAGGAGGGGTCGAAATGAAAAAGACGGTATCCATTTTTTCATCGCTTGCGTTGCTTGCAGGTGTGATGGCAGGTTGTGGTCCACAAGATGAGGCAAAGCCAAAAGAAAACGAAAATGAAGGAAAAACAGAAGTAACGGAAGACGGCATGCCGCCGAAACCAGAAAAGCTTGTCGTTTGGGAAGACGTGAAGCGCGGTGTAGCGTTAGAACCGGCGATTAAAGCGTTTGAAGAAAAATACGGCATTAAAGTGGAGTACAAAGAAGTTGAAATGGCAACAAAACAACGCGATCAACTTCGCCTAGATGGTCCGGCTGGCACAGGTCCTGACGTCATTACTGTTCCGCACGACCAAATCGGTCAGCTCGTGACAGAAGGATTAATTCGTGAAATTAACGTCGATCAAGCGGTATTAGATACGTTTACAGAATCTTCGATTGCGGCGCAAATGTATGATGGAAAGTTATACGGACTTCCAAAAGCAGTAGAAACTCCTGTATTCATTTATAACAAAAAATTAATGGACAAAGCGCCAGAAACGATGGACGAATTGTATCAGTTCTCAAAACAGTTTACAAAAGGCGATCAATACGGTTTCTTAGCGCTTTGGGATAACTTCTATTTCGCACATGGCGTTATCGCTGGGATGGGCGGCTACGTATTTAAAAACAATAACGGTGCGTTAGATCGCAACGATATTGGCTTAAATAACGAAGGAGCAGTGAAAGGAACAGAGTATATCCAAAAATGGTATAAAGAGTTGTTCCCGAAAGGAATTATCGGTGAAAACGGCGGTTCAGCGATGGACGGCTTATTCAACGAAGGAAAAGCAGCATCTGTCATGAACGGTCCATGGGCGTTCCAAGGTATGCGTGATGCAGGCATTGATATCGGTGTCGCGCCAATGCCAAAATTGCCAAACGGTGAGCCTGTGAAAACGTTTATGGGTGTAAAAGGCTGGCACGTATCTGCGTTCTCGAAACATCCAGAGTGGGCAACAAAACTTATTGAGTTTATTACAAACGAAGAAAACGCGAAAAAACGTTTTGAGTTAACGCGCGAAATTCCGCCTGTGAAGTCGCTCATTAACGATCCGTTAATCGCAGAAGATGAAGGAGCGAAAGCGGTTGCGATCCAATCGCAATATGCGATTCCAATGCCAAACATTCCTGAAATGGCAGAAGTGTGGGGACCAATGGCGACAGCACTTCAACTTGTCGCAAACCAAAAAGCAGAGCCAAAACAAGCGCTTGATGAAGCTGTAAAAACAATTAAAACGAACATTGAAACAAACCATCCAAGCAAGTAAGAAACGAGCGGTACCTCTCTTGTAGAGGTACTGCTTCAACTTTCTTTTCTTTGTTTATTCATTCACATTTAAGTGCGCTCCTCGCCATTGTTTAGAAAGGAGACAAAATCAATGGAAACACCAATGTATCAATCGAATCATCGGAAAATTGCCCTCGGTTTATCCATTATTCCGGGATTTGGTCAATTGTATAATCGTCAATACGTGAAAGGTATTTCATTTTTTATTTTAGCTGCGTCTTTTCTTATCGTTTTTAAAGATTTATTAAATATGGGATGGTGGGGAATCTTTACACTCGGCGAAGTCGTTGGACGTGACCATTCCATTTTCTTGCTTGTCGAAGGGATTTTAGCCGTTATTATTTCCGTGTTTGGTCTCGGTTTTTATGCGTTTAACTTGCGCGATGCTTATAAAAATGGGCAAAAGCGCGATTTAGGGTTGAAAATTAGCTCGTTGCGCGAGCAATATCGTGCGCTCGTCGACAACGGCTTTCCATATTTAATGATTTCACCAGGTTTTATTTTGCTTGTATTCGTCGTCATTTTCCCGATTATTTTCGTTGTCTTATTGGCGTTTACAAACTATGACTTATATCATTCTCCGCCAGCTAAACTCGTTGACTGGGTTGGGTTTCAAAACTTCATTGATTTAGTGAAGCTCGATCTTTGGCGAAAAACGTTTATTAACGTCCTTGCTTGGACGATCGTTTGGACGTTCGGGGCAACGACGTTGCAAATTGCGCTCGGTATTTTCTTAGCGATTATTGTGAACCAAAAAGATTTAAAAGGAAAAGCGATCATTCGGACGATTTTCATTTTACCTTGGGCTGTTCCTGCGTTCGTGACGATTCTCGTCTTTTCCGGCATGTTTAACGAATCGTTCGGGGTCATTAATAAAACGATTTTAGCATCATTAGGCATCGGACCGATCGAGTGGATGACCGATCCATTTTGGACGAAAGTTGCCCTTATTTTGATTCAAACGTGGCTCGGGTTCCCATTCGTCTTTGCGATGACAACGGGGGTATTGCAGGCGATTCCGAACGAATTGTACGAGGCAGCGACAGTCGATGGTGCTTCAAGTTGGCAAAAGTTTACAAAAATTACTCTTCCGCTTGTGTTGTATGCCACAGCGCCGATTTTAATTACGCAATATACGTTTAACTTTAACAACTTTAACATCATTTACTTATTTAATGGTGGCGGCCCTGCGGTATCCGGGCAAAATGCCGGTGCGACAGACATTTTAATTTCATGGATTTATCGTTTAACGATGACATCTGCGCAATATTCGAAAGCAGCGGCGATTACGTTATTGCTTTCGCTCGTTGTCGTATCTGTTGCATTATGGCAGTTTAGAAGAACAAAATCATTTAAAGAAGAGGATATGATGTAATATGGATATGAAAAGACAAAAACTCATTCGGCTTACGTTGTCGTATGCAGTCATTTTGGTGATGACGATCATTATCGTCTATCCGCTTCTTTGGGTCGTTGGCTCGTCGTTTAACCCGGGGCAAAGTTTGTCCGGTTCGAAAATGATTCCAGACAACGCCACGCTTGCCCATTACAAAAAATTGTTTGATACGTCGCAAAGCGACTATTTGACTTGGTATTGGAACTCGTTAAAAATTTCAACGTTGACGATGATTTTTTCGGTCATTTTAGTTAGTTTAACGGCGTATTCATTTTCGCGTTATCGTTTTATCGGGCGTCAAAACGGGCTCATGACGTTTTTAATTTTGCAGATGATTCCAAACTTTGCGGCGCTCATTGCGATTTTCATTTTAGCGCTTTTAACGGGATTAGTTGATACGCATTTAGGGTTAATTCTCGTATACGTCGGCGGTGCCATTCCGATGAATACGTGGCTCATGAAAGGATATTTAGATACGATTCCGAAAGAGCTTGATGAATCGGCGAAAATTGACGGAGCAGGGCACTTGCGCATTTTCTTCCAAATCGTTTTACCGCTTGCGAAGCCAATTATTGCGGTCGTGGCGCTCTTTACGTTTATTGCACCGTTTGGTGACTTCATTTTAGCGAGCGTTTTGCTGCGCAGCAAAGAAAAATATACGCTAGCGGTCGGATTGTACGATTTAGTGGCGAAGCAGTTCGGTAGCGAATTTACAACGTTTGCGGCAGGTTCGGTATTAATTGCTGTGCCGATCGCTATTCTCTTCCTTTCATTCCAAAAGTATTTCGTCTCTGGTTTAACGGCAGGTGGAACAAAAGGATGAGAAACGAAAGGAAAGAATCGTTTTGGTTCTTTCCTTTCTTACTATTTAGAGATATATTAACATAAGAAGCTTTGGAATGAATGGGGAGTGAAATGAAATGAAACGTGTATTTCGTGCGCTACTTATTTTTGTTTTGTTGTTGTCCGTGACGACGCCAGCGAGTGCGAAAACGGAGCGAGCGTGGCAAGATGAGCGCATTTATTTTATTATGGTCGACCGTTTTAATAACGGGAATCCGAAAAACGATTACGATGTCAATGTGCATGATCCGAAAGCATACCATGGCGGTGATTTGCAAGGGATTATTGACAAGCTCGACTACATAAAGGAAATGGGCTTTACAGCCATTTGGCTGACGCCGATTTTTGCGAATGAAAAGGGCGGGTATCACGGCTATTGGATTGAAGACTTTTATAAAGTAGAAGAGCATTTTGGAACGGTTGATGACTTCAAACGGCTTGTGAAAGAAGCGCATAAACGCGATATGAAAGTTATTTTAGATTTCGTTGTCAATCATACGGGCTACAATCATCCGTGGCTAAATGATCCAGCGAAAAAAGATTGGTTTCATGAGAAAAAAGACATTTTTAATTGGGCGAACCAACAAGAAGTAGAAAACGGTTGGTTGTTTGGCCTCCCGGATTTAGCGCAAGAAAATCCGGAAGTGAAAGCGTATTTATTCGATGTCGCGAAATGGTGGATAAAAGAAACAGACGTTGACGGATATCGTTTAGATACGGTGAAACATGTGCCAAAATCGTTTTGGGACGAGTTTTCAAAAGAAGTGAAGTCGGTGAAACAAGACTTTTTCCTTCTTGGAGAAGTATGGCATGACGATCCGCGCTATGTCGCGGAATATGGGAAGCATGGCATCGATGCGTTAATTGACTTTCCGTTTTACAAAGAGGCGTCAACCATTTTTTCAAACGTCGATCAATCGATCGAGCCGCTTTACAACGTATGGAAGCGAAATGCGGCGTTTTATGATCGACCGTATTTGCTCGGAACGTTTTTAGATAATCACGATACCGTTCGGTTTACGCGTTTAGCGTTGCAAAATCGCATCAATCCGGTGACGCGTTTAAAGCTCGGATTGACGTATTTGTTTGCAGCGCCGGGCATGCCAATCATGTACTATGGAACAGAAATTGCGCTTGATGGCGGGGAAGATCCAGATAACCGTCGTTTAATGAATTTCCGTACCGATAAAGAGCTCGTTGACTATGTGACAAAGCTCGGGGAATTGCGTGAAAAACTTCCGTCGCTTCGTCGCGGTGATTTTGAATTGCTTTATGAAAAAGACGGCATGGCTCTGTTTAAACGGACGTATGAAAAGGAAACGACGGTAATTGCGATTAACAATACATCAAAAACGCAAAAAGTGACGCTCGACGATGAGCTAGAACAAGGAAAAGAATTGCGCGGGTTGCTGGCGGGAGATTTAGTGCGCAGCAAAGACGGCAAGTACGACATCATTTTAGATCGCGAAACGGCGGAAATTTACGTGCTTGCGCCAAAAACGGGATTAAACATTCCGTTTATTGCGGCGCTTCTTGCGGTATATACGGCATTTGGTCTGTTTTTATACTTCGCGCGCAAACGAAAAGCATAATGATGATGGGGGAGAGAGCATGCTAGAAGATACAAGTTTTGCGATTCGGCCGGTCGATCAGACAGATGAATCGGAAAGATGGCAACCGATTGGACATGTGCAAAAAATTGAAGGAAAAAAGCAAATATTTGCATTTACGTGCGAGCGGGCATCGGGTAAAATACATTTTTATCGTGATGATATCGTTCGAGTGACGATCGATCCGTTCGACCAAAAGTACGTCTCTGTCAGTCCTGCGGTCGTTGCGATGCATAAACACGATACCGTCAACGGTTGTTGTAAACGGTGAACAACGAGCGGTAGAGGAAGCGGCAATTGTTTTGTAAGAGATGGGGGATTTTTTATGACAGTAACAATTAAAGATGTAGCGAAGCGAGCGAATGTCGCACCATCGACTGTTTCACGTGTCATCGCAGATAGCCCGCGCATTAGCGAGAAAACGAAGAAAAAAGTGCGCGAGGCGATGAAAGAGCTTGGCTATCATCCGAATTTTATCGCGCGCAGCTTAGCAAATAAGTCGACGCAAGTCATCGGCTTAATTATGCCAAGCTCAGCGGATAAGGCGTTTCAAAACCCGTTTTTCCCAGAAGTCATTCGCGGCATCAGTAAAGCGGTGCACGATCGTCAATATGCGCTGCAGTTATCGACGGGGGAAACGGAAGCGGAAATTTACGATGGCGTCGTGCATATGGTACAAGGAAAGCGCGTCGATGGAGTCATTTTGCTGTATTCGCGTGCGAACGATAAAATTATGGCGTATTTGCAAAAAGAAGACGTGCCGTTTGTCGTCATCGGGAAACCGCATAAAAAAGCGGAGGAAATTACACATGTCGATAACGATAACGTGCGCGCGGCGCGCGAGGCGACAGAATATTTAATTGAACTCGGTCATGAGCGCATCGCTTTTGTCGGCGGAAACGTCAATCTCATTGTGACGATGGATCGTTTGCGCGGATATGAAAAAGCGTTAAAATCGGCAGGGCTGACGTATCGAAAAGATTACATTGTACATGAAGAGTTTTTAAAAGAAGGCGGACAAGAGGCGATGAAAGAGCTGCTTTCACTCGCTGAGCCGCCAACTGCGCTCGTTGTCGCCGACGATTTAATGGCGCTCGGTGTCTTAAATACGCTTGCAGAAATGGGCTTAAGCGTGCCAACGGATTTATCGATCGTCAGCTTTAACAACGTCCTTTTATCGGAAATTTCCCGTCCGCCGTTAACGTCGGTAGACATTAACATTTTCCAACTTGGCTTTGAAGCGGCAAGAAATTTAATACAACAAATCGAAAATCCGAATGAGCCGATTAAACGAATTATCATTCCACATACGCTCGTGAAACGATTTTCGTGCGATTACTACAAAGCGCCTTCTGAATAAGAAGGTGCTTTTTTCGTAAACAGGATAGGCAAGAAGAAAAAAATGGTGTATCATATGATTAACATCATGTTCTTTGAAAACGCATATACGATGAGCAAGTACGGTGCATACAAACGTATGCTGAAAAGGGAAGAACGGTGCAAAGCCGTCGCGGTACCCGCCACTGTGATGGGGAGTTTCGTTGCAACGTGCCACTGATTTTTTGGGAAGGCGCAGCGAAATGATGAACCTAAGCCAGGAGACCTGCCTGCTTGCGATACGTCGGCTGCCTACGGGAATATAGGTAGACGTGCGGGAACGATGGACGTTATAGCGATGATGTATGCTTAGATGGCGTATGCTCTATTTTTTGAATCTTTCGTTTTTTCTGCACCTCTGCCTAGGGGTGCTTTTTTTATTTTTGATAAAAGGAGCGAAGATATATGGCGACGTGGAATTTGCAAGGAACGAAGCATCATGTGCTCATTTGCAACGGAGGGAGCTGCATGCGAAAGGGAGGAGAGGAGGTGACGCAAGCCATTCGTGATGAAATTGATCAACTTCAACTACATGCCGACGTGCATACGACGCGAACGAGGTGCAACGGTCGCTGTGAAGATGCGTGTGTTGTTATCGTGTATCCAGAAGGTGTTTGGTATCGTACGATCGATGAGCACGTTGCACGGGACATTGTCCGAAAACATATACGTGATGGCGACATGTTATGTGATTACGTGACGTACACATATGATGAAAATTTTAAGATGCCGAAATATAGTCAGGCGACAAGGGGGAAAGAAAAGTGAGAAAAAAAACATGGTGGATGACGATTTGTATTGCTGTGTACATTCTTTTCGCCCTTTCTCCATCTGCATATGCGATGCATATTATGGAAGGATTTTTACCTTGGCATTGGGCGCTCGTTTGGTGGTTACTCTTTTTGCCATTTTTCTTTGTTGGCATGCGCCATGTTTCACATTTGATGAAACAAAAGCCGGAGGTGAAACTACTTCTTGCGTTCGCGACGGCGTTTACATTCGTTCTCTCGGCATTAAAAATTCCATCGGTGACGGGAAGTAGCTCGCATCCGACTGGGACAGGACTTGGTGCGCTTTTATTTGGACCGTTTATTATGACGGTCATCGGTACAGCAGTGCTATTATTTCAAGCGCTTTTGCTGGCGCATGGAGGTTTGACGACGCTAGGGGCGAATGCTTTTTCTATGGCTGTTGTTGGTCCGCTCGTTGCGTACGGTTTGTTTGTTATATGTAAAAAGTGTGGAATATCCGTGCGTATATCCGTCTTTTTAGCAGCGATGATGGCTGATTTGGCGACATACGTCATGACGTCGTTTCAGCTCGCCCTAGCATTTCCAGATGTGACAAGCGGCGTATGGGGCGCATTTTTGAAATTCGCTTCCATTTTTGCACTGACACAAGTTCCGCTTGCGATTACGGAAGGACTTCTTACCGTTGTTGTATGGAACTTTTTGCATACGTACTCGAAGCGAGAGTTAGATGTGTTAGAGGAGAGAGGAGTGTTTTTTAAATGAGCAATCGTCTATTGTTGTTCATTGCCGCTCTGTTGATCGTGTTGCCGCTATTTATTGTGAAAAATACGGAGTTCGCTGGGACTGATACGCTTGCGGAAGAAATGATTCAACAAACCGCTCCGCATTATGAACCGTGGTTTCATGTTTTATTTGAGCCGCCAGGCGGTGAGGTAGAGACGTTGCTATTTTCGGTACAAGCAGCGCTCGGTGCTGGAGTGATTGGATATATTATCGGGCTATATAAAGGGCGAAAGCGAAATGGTTAGTTGGCTTGACGAATGGGCTTATCGAAACAAGCTTGCTAAATTAAATGTCACATTTAAATTGATGCTTACGTGTATGTTGCTCATATGGGCGTTATGTGGAACGAATGTCGTTCGCTGTATCATTATCGTTTGGCTATTCGTCTGGCTTCTTTATCATGCGCGCTTACCTTGGCGTGTTTGTGTTCACTTTTTTATTGTTATAGTTCTTATCATGATCGGAAGCTGTGTTCCACTTCTTTTTACCGTTGATCGAACGATTCACTTTGTCGGTGAAAATATGGCGGAAGTGGCGACGATTTGCTTGAGGGCATTGGCAAGTTCGTTTACTCTCTTTTTTCTCGCGATCACAACGCCGTTTTTTCGCATTGCTCATGCATTAAGCAAATGGCACGTCCCGAAAGCATTTATTGAGCTATTGTTGTTGACGTATCGCTTCATTTTTGTGTTAGAAAAAGCAGCGATGCATTTGTTTATGACGGTGCGAATAAAAAATGGCGAACGAAGTTGGCGCCTCGCCTCACTTGCCGTTGCACAACTGTTTCGCCAAACGATGCGCGACTATGAAGCAACGATCATTGCACAAGAGGCGAGGAACGCATCATTTGTTTTTCCGATTTGTGCGGACGAACAATTGCCGCGAAAATATGTGATCGAAACATGTGTGTGGCTCGTTGTTTTACTTATGATGGAGGGCTTATATGTTAACGTTTCATGATGTTCATTATACGTACCAAAACGGCGCATATGTGCTAAAAGGTGTATCGCTTACGATTGAGCGTGGGAAAAAATATGCGTTAATTGGGAAAAATGGTTGTGGAAAAACGACATGGCTCCTTCATGCAAACGGCATTTACCGTCCGACGAGAGGAGACGTGTATTGGGAAGGAAAAAAGGTAGAAGATCGGCGGTTAAGGCGCGAGTTACGACAACATGTCGGCGTCGTTTTTCAAAACCCAGAACACCAATTTTTAGCTCCGACCATTGAAGAAGAACTGGCGATTAGTTTGGAATCAAATCGTGAGCGGATGGATGAAGTGATGGAGCAGTTTTCACTTCATCGATGGAGAGATATACCGATTCACCACTTAAGTCTTGGACAAAAAAAATGGTTATCGCTTGCGGTAGCTATGGCTCCGCAACCTCGCTTACTTATTGTCGATGAGCCTTCTGCTTATTTAGACGGTTTGCAAAGCGAGCGCTTAATCAGTAAATTAAATGAGTTGCACGAAGCAGGTACGACGCTTGTCGTTATTACACATGATCTCGATTTTGTTTGGCAGTGGGCGGACGAAGTGTTTGTCATGCATGATGGGCGCATCGTTTTGCACGGAACACCTGCCTTTGTATTTACACAAACGAATATATTTCGTGAACTTCATTTCCCATTACCGCTTCTTTTACGCATATGGGAGTATGAGAAGAAGACGTATACTGAACAACAATTCGCGCAATGGATTGAACGATGGAAAAAGGGGTGAAGATATATGGCGGGAAAACTGTTTGTTGTTGGCTTTGGACCGGGAAGTGTGGATCATATGACGAAACGGGCGCGTGAAGCGATAGCGGAAAGCGACGTCATTGTCGGATACAAAACGTATGTTGATTTAGTAATGGATCTCATTCATGGAAAAGAAGTCATTTGTACTGGAATGACGGAAGAAGTAAGCAGGGCCCAAGAGGCGATCAAGCAAGCGGAGCGCGGCAAAAAGGTAGCTGTCATTTCAAGCGGAGATGCTGGACTTTATGGAATGGCGGGACTCGTTTATGAAGTGTTAATTGAAAAAGGATGGAAAAAAGAAACAGGAGTCGAAGTGGAAGTTATCCCAGGTATTTCAGCGATTCATTCTTGCGCTGCTTTGTTAGGGGCACCGATTATGCACGATGCATGTACGATTAGTTTAAGCGATCATTTAACTCCGTGGCATATGATTGCGAAAAGAATTGAAGCGGCTGCCGCAGCGGATTTTGTCATTGCGCTATACAATCCAAAAAGTGGCCGCCGTACGCAACAAATCGTTGAAGCGCAGCGCATTTTATTAACATATCGTTCGCCAAATACGCCCGTTGGACTTGTCAAAAGCGCGTATCGCGAGCGGCAACATGTCGTCATTACAAATTTAGGAGATATGTTACAACATGAGATTGGTATGCTAACGACTGTCATTATCGGAAACTCTTCTACATTCGTTCATGATGGTTTGATGATTACCCCGCGCGGTTACGAGCGAAAATATACGCTATCAAGCGCTGTCCAACCGTTAAAGCCGCATGAACGGTTACGGCCAGAAGCAGAACCGTGGGCGCTCGCGAACGTGCGCACATTAGCGGAAGAAGCATATGAAAAAGTGACGTCTCCAAAAAAGATGGAACGGTTAGAAGTAGCGATTAGTCCGGGAGTGGCAAATAAAACGTTGACACCACAACAAATGACGAATATTGCACGCATCGTTGGCGAACGAGGGACGATTGTGTATACTCCTGATCATTATTTAAAGGTGACAATGGAAACAGAGCGACCGGATGAAGTCATTGCCTCTTTTTTAGCAGCAGGATTAACAGTTGCGCCAGTTGGGGATGTGCTTGTGATGAAAGCGTGCGATTTTTGCGACGGGGAGAAAAAAGATGCCATTCCTTATGCTGAACAGTTGTATAAGCAATTTGGTGGGACGTCTTTACCGAAAGAGTTACGTCTCGGATTTAATGGGTGCGGTATGGCGTGTTACGGTGCAGTAAATGAAGATATTGGCGTCGTTTATCGAAAAGGGGCATTTGATTTATTTTTAGGAGGAAAAACAGTGGGAAGAAACGCTCATCCGGGTCAGCTTGTTGCTGAAGGAATTCATCCAGATGACATTGTTGCCACGATTGCACGTATTATTGAGCAATACAAGGAAGAAGCATATACAAAAGAACGTTTCCATACATTTTTTGAACGAAAAAAAGAAGTCGGTGGCTTTGTTTACGGACAAACAATGAAAGTAGAGCCAGCTGCATGTGGGGAGTGAAAAAGATGAAAGCTATTTTATTTGTTGGACACGGAAGCCGTGATGAAGAAGGGAACGAACAAGTTCGCCAGTTTGTACAAACGATCCGTCCGCAAATCGATAAAGCGTTTTATGTGCATACATGTTTTTTAGAGTTTGGTGTTCCATCGGTCATTGACGGCATTGCTCATTGTGTGGAACAGGGAGCGAAAGATGTCGTCATCATTCCGATTATTTTGCTACCAGCTGGTCATTCGAAATTACATATTCCAGCAGCCATTGATGAAGCGAAACAACGCTATCCGCACGTTTCGTTTACGTATGGACGACCGCTTGGCATTCACGATGCAACATTTACGATTTTACAAGATCGTTTAAAAGAAGCAGAGGTTGTTTTAGATGAGCATACGGCGATCATTTTACTTGGGCGCGGCGGGAGCGATCCAGATGCCAATAGCGATTTATATAAAATTGCCCGTTTATTTTGGGAGCGAAATAAACAGGCGATCGTTGAACCAGCGTTTATGGGCGTCACAAATCCTTCATTAGATGAGGCTGTTGTCAGATGTGTCAAGCTCGGAGCAAAAAAAATCGTTGTTTTACCTTACTTTTTATTTACAGGTGTGCTTATTAAGCGATTAGAAAAGAAAGTTTCTGAGTTTCAAAGCATGTATCCGCACATGTCATTTGTACTGGCGCATTATTTCGGCTTTCATCCGTCGCTACAAACGATTGTGCTCGATCGCTTACAAGAAGCAATAGGTGATTTCGTGTCAATGAATTGCGATACGTGTCAATATCGCATTCATGTCGCTGAACACCATCACCATCATCACCATCATCACGAACATTGAGGTGAAACGAATGATTATGATGCTATCTGGAACGAGTGATGCACGTCAATTGGCTTTAGCGATTCGCGATGCTGGATATGATGTGTTTGCAACAGTTGTGACGGAGCATGCAGCAGAACAAATGGCACATGTTGGATTGCATGCGCATGTCGGACGTTTAACAGCGTGTGAAATGGTTCAGCTTATTCAACAACAAGGAGTGACAGCGATTGTTGATGCGAGCCATCCGTTTGCGGAAGAAGCGTCGCGTCAAGCGATGAAAGCGGCAGGAGAAGCAAATGTTCCGTACATTCGGTATGAACGAAAAGAAAGCGTCATTACGTACGATCGCGTTACATTTGTTGATAGTTATGAAGCCGCAGCGCAGTATGCAGCAAATAAAAAAGGGGTAGTGATGTTGACGACGGGAAGTAAAACGTTGCCGATTTTTGCTGAGATGTTGCTTCCGCTTCCTGATGTTCGTTTAATTGCCCGCATGTTGCCGCGAAAAGACAACATGGAATTGTGTGAGCAATTGCACTTTCCGCAAGAAAACATTATCGCGATGCAAGGTCCATTTACGAAACAATTAGATATTGCTTTGATGCAACATTTCGGTGTGACGCTTCTTGTGACGAAAGAAAGCGGACAAGTTGGATTTGTCGATGAAAAAATTGCAGCAGCCCAAGAACTTGGCATTGAAACGGTCGTTATTCGTCGGCCGAAACTTTCTTATCCCGTCGTTTATCACGAGTTTTCTGACGTCATTCGCGCGTTAGAGGAAATAAAAATGAAAGGAGAAAAATAAATGGATTTTCGAACAACGTTTCGCCCGTTAACTGTTCAGCCAGAACAAATTGAACAAAAAAGCTTTCAAATCATTGATGAAGAAATCGGAGAACACTCGTTTACAAACGAACAATATGCGGTTGTTCAGCGCGTCATTCATGCGAGCGCTGATTTTGAATTAGGGAAAAGTTTATTGTTTCATCCACGTGCGATTGAAGCGGGCATTTCAGCGATTCGCGCAGGAAAAAAAGTCGTTGCTGATGTGCAAATGGTGCAAGTTGGAATAAACAAAGCACGTCTTGAAAAATATGGTGGGAGTGTGCACGTGTATATTTCTGATGATGATGTCATGAAAGAGGCGAAGCGATTAAACACGACGCGAGCAATTGTTGCGATGCGCAAAGGAGTAAAGGAGGCGGATGGAGGAATATTTGCGATCGGGAATGCGCCGACAGCGCTTCTTGAGCTTATTCGTCTCGTGAAAGAAGGGGAAGCGCGCCCAGGACTCATTATCGGTTTACCGGTCGGCTTTGTTTCGGCAGCGGAATCGAAAGAAGAATTAGCAAAGCTTGACGTGCCGTTTATTACGAACGTTGGACGAAAAGGGGGGAGCACGGTTACGGTTGCCGCTTTAAATGCCTTGTCTATTTTAGCGGAGCGAGAATAAGTATGGAGAAAGAAAAATTGCGCGAAGGATATACGACTGGTGCATGTGCAACGGCTGCGACAAAAGCGGCGTTATGTGCGCTTATTACTGGAAGGAAACAAACAGAAGCGACAATTATGTTGCCGATCGGGCGGGAAGTCACTTTTCCGATCGTTTCTTGTGAAATTGAGAAAGATCGAGCGAGCGCGACCGTAGTGAAAGATGGGGGGGACGATCCTGATGTGACGCACGGTGCTTCTATTGTTGCGACAGTTTGCTGGGCGGAAGAAGGAATTCATATCGACGGAGGAGAAGGAGTCGGAAGAGCAACGAAACCGGGATTGCCTATTCCAGTTGGCGAAGCAGCGATTAATCCCGTACCGCGTCAAATGATGACGGACGTCGCCCGTCATTTACTGATCGAGCATCGTTTAACACGTGGAGTACGCATTATCATTTCTGTTCCAAATGGAGAGGAAATAGCGAAAAAAACGTTAAACGCGCGCCTTGGGATCGTTGGTGGCATTTCTATTTTAGGAACTCGTGGCATCGTCGTTCCGTTTTCCACGTCCGCGTACCGAGCAAGTATTGTACGCGCGCTCGAAGTGGCGGTTGCTTGCGGTTGTGATCACGTTGTTCTCACGACAGGCGGAAGAAGCGAAACGTATGCGATGAAACAATATCCTCATTTGAAAGAAGAAGCATTTATTGAAATGGGCGATTTTGTTGGATTTACGTTGAAACAATGTAAAAGGCTTCGGATTCAAACGGTGTCGCTCGTTGGGATGATGGGGAAATTTTCAAAAGTCGCCCAAGGCATCATGATGGTTCATTCTAAAAGTGCGCCTGTTGACTTTCAATTTTTGGCAGAAGTTGCGAAGCAAGCGGGTGCTCCGAAGCCCCTCATTGAAGCGGTGAAACAAGCGAATACTGCGTCACAAGTTGGAGATATGATGTATGAAGCAGGATATTTATCGTTTTTCGATTTGTTATGTGATTATTGTTGTCAACATGCGTTGCGGGAAGTGAATGGAGGAATGATCGTTGAAACGACACTTTATACATTAAAAGGACAACGGTTAGGAAGGGCGGTGCGAAACGATGGAGCGAATGAAATTAATCGGAATTGGAGCTGATGGAAGAAATTCTCTTCCTTCGCTGTATGAACGATGGATTCATGAAAGCGAGCGGCTCGTTGGCGGAGAAAGGCACCTATCTTTTTTTCCGCACTACAAAGGGGAAAAAATCGTCATTCGAAGCAACTTATCATCGCTTTTTGAAACGCTTGTAAACGAGCCGAAAAAAACGGTCATTTTAGCATCCGGTGATCCGCTATTTTACGGAATCGGTAGTTATTTAGCGAAAAAAGTTCCGATTGAAGTATATCCCTCTGTCAGTTCTCTCCAATGGGCGTTTGCGAAAATGGGGGAAAGCTGGCACGATGCATATGTCGTTAGTTTGCACGGACGTTCGATAAAAGGGCTTGCTCAGCGTATAGATGGAAAAGAAAAAGTAGCCATTTTAACAGATGAAACGAACGATCCACGTGCGATTGCTTCATATCTTTTAGAATATGGGATGACAGAATATGAGGCGTTTGTTGGGGAGAACCTTGGGGGAGAAAACGAACGTTGTCGATTTATGACGTTAGAAGAGATGAAAGATGGTATGTTCGCTTCCTTAAATATTGTTGTTTTACGACGTGTCCATAAAGGACCGAGTTGGACGTTTGGTATAGAGGATGAAGAGTTTTTTCAGCGGAAACCAGAAAAAGGGCTTATTACGAAAAAAGAAGTTCGCGTCTTAAGCTTGCAAGCGCTTTGCCTTCATGAAAAAAGCGTCGTGTGGGATATCGGGACGTGTACAGGATCGGTAGCGATTGAAGCAGCAAAAATGGCTCGTGAAGGAGCCATATTTGCGATTGAGAAAAACGCTCATGACATAGAAATATGTCAGAAAAATATGAAAAAGTTTCGTGCGGATTTTACACTTGTTCACGGTCGAGCGCCAGAACATTTAGAACAGTTTCCTGATCCAGATGCCGTCTTTATTGGAGGGACATCAGGAAGTTTACGGGATATTGTTGCGGTTTGTTGCGCACGGTTAAAACAAGGGGGACGCATCGTCGTGAATGCGGTGACGATTGAAACGCTATATGAAGCGATGGAAGCGTTTCGGCAATATGGGTATCATGCCGATATTTTGCTTGCCCAATTTTCACGAAGCAAACCGATTTTACAATTGACACGTTTTGATGCGTTAAATCCAATTTATATTATTTCAGCACGAAAGGATGAAAAAAATGATCGGTAAGTTATATGGCATAGGCGTTGGTCCGGGCGATCCTGAACTATTGACGGTAAAAGCGTTTCGGCGTTTAAAAGAAGCAGATGTCATTGCCTATCCGAAAAAGACAAACGGCAGTAAAAGTTATGCGCAACAAATTGTAGAGGCATACTTTTCCCCATCCGAAAAGCATATGCTTGGCCTCGTTTTTCCGATGACAAAAGATGAAAACGTGCTGCGCGAAAAATGGGATGAAACGGTAAATGATGTATGGGAACATTTGCGCCAAGGAAAACATGTTGCATTCGTGACGGAAGGAGATCCGCTTTTGTATAGCACGTGTATTCATTTTATGCGCACGATGCAAATGAAATATCCAGATGTATCGATCGAAATCGTTCCCGGTGTTTCTTCTATCAATGGGGCGGCAGCACGGTTGCAATTACCGCTAGCTGATGGGGATGAGACGATTGCGATCGTTCCCGCACGAGATGATTACGACGCAATGAAAAAAGCGATCGAAGCGCATGATTGTGTCATTTTTTTAAAAGTCGCGAAAGTGATGCCGCTTCTTTTATCGATTTTAAAAGAGATGAACTTAACAAAAAAAGCGGCAGTTGTGACGAAAGTGACGTCACATGAAGAAGTGCTATGGGACATCGGGCAATTAGAACATGTGTCGTTGCCATATTTAACGTTGATGGTGGTGAGAAAGTGAAAATATATATTGTTGGAGCTGGTCCGGGAGCGAGCGATTTAATTACAGTCAGAGGAATGAAGTTGTTGCAGCGAGCGGATGCGATTTTTTATACTGATTCACTCGTCAATGAAGAGCTGCTTACATATGCGAAAAGAGAAGCGCGTATTTTTCGTACGTCTGGCATGCATTTACAACAAATCGTTTCGCTTATGTGTGAAGAAGTAAAGAAAGGACACGTTGTCGTGCGGCTTCATACAGGCGATCCGTCGATTTATGGAGCGACGTTGGAACAAATTGCTCTTTTGAAAAAAGAGGGAATCGACGTAGAAATTGTACCAGGAGTCAGTTCAGCATTTGCTGCTGCCGCTGCGGCGCAAGTGGAGTTGACGGTGCCGAACTTAACGCAAACGGTTATTTTTACGCGTGCAGAAGGAAGAACGCCTGTACCAGAAAAAGAACAGCTCGCTTCTCTTGCTAAACATCATTGTACGATTGCCCTATTTTTAAGCGCGACGTTAACGAAAAAAATAACTGCTGCTCTTCTTGAAGCGGGATGGAGCGATCGAACGCCTGTCGTTGTTGTGTATAAGGCGACGTGGCCAGACGAAAAAATTGTACGCACAACGGTTGGTATGCTTCATGAAGATATGCAGCGTCACGGCATTCGCCAACACGCTCTTATTTTAGCGGGATGGGCGCTTTCGAATGAACTAGATGAATCGTATCGCTCGAAATTGTACGATGAAACATTTACTCACGGCTATCGCAAGGGAGGGAAGTGAGATGTATGCTGTTGTCGCCATTACAAAACACGGGGTACATATTGCGAGAAAGCTATACGATCAACTTCCGCATGCGCACATTTATTATACGGATAAATTTGCGAAAGGGGACGAACACGAGAAAGGAATTCATTTATTTTCAGGAAATGTTCGATTGTTGTTGCCGCAATTGTTTTCAACGTATCGCGGGCTGATTCTCATCATTTCACTCGGTGCCGTCGTACGAATGATTGCTCCGTTGCTAAAAGACAAAAAAACAGATCCTGCTGTTGTTGTGATTGATGATAAAGCAGAACATGTCATTAGTGTATTATCTGGTCATTTAGGAGGAGCCAATGAGCTGACAAAAAAAGTGGCGAATTTGCTTGACGCTCGTCCGGTCATTACGACAGCATCCGATGTGCAGCAAACGATTGCGGTTGACTTATTCGGTCGCTCGTTCGGATGGGAATGGGAAAATGAAAACAATTTGACGCCTGTGAGCGCTGCGGTTGTCAATGAGCAACATGTCGCGATTGTACAAGAATCGGGAGAGCGAAATTGGTGGACGTATGATACGCCGATTCCATCAAACATTCGGCAATATGATTCGATTGCTGAGGCGCTTGAAGCGAAGCCGGATGCGGCGCTTATTGTCACGCATCGCTTGCTCGAAAAAGAGGAAGAAGCGATTTTACAAAACGGGGTGTTATATCGTCCAAAAGTGATTGTCATTGGTATCGGCTGTAATCGTGGGACGAGCGCAGAAGAAATTGAACACGTCATTGATGAAACGCTACAACAGCTTCGTTTTTCAATGAAAAGTGTCAAAGCGTTATGCACGATCGATTTAAAAAAAGATGAAGAAGGGTTGTTAGCTGTCGCAAATAAATATCAATGGCCGCTTATTTTTTACACGCCTGAGCAGTTAAACACTGTTCCGATCGATGAGCCTTCGGAAACGGTATTCCGCTACACGGGAGCATATGGGGTGAGCGAACCTGCAGCGAAGCGATATAGCGGACAAAATAAGCTTGTGTTAACGAAAAAAAAGAGCGGAAATGTAACGATTTCTGTTGCACTTTGGGAGGAACGGAAATGAGGAGAATTGTCGTTGCAGGAACGGGGAGCGGTGTTGGAAAGACGACGATAACACTCGGTTTAATGAGTGCGTTTAAACAAAAAGGATATGTTGTTCAAGGGTTTAAATGTGGGCCAGATTATATTGATCCGACGTATCATACCGCGGTAACAGGAAGACGTTCGCGCAACTTAGATAGTTGGATGGGGAATGAACAAATTGTGCGCCACGTATGTAGCCATGGGAGCGAAGGAGCGCATTTGTCGATTATTGAAGGGGTGATGGGGTTATTTGACGGGAAGCGAGCAACGACAAATGAAGGATCCACTGCAGAAATTAGCATGATCACCGAAAGCCCTGTCTTGTTAGTTGTCGACTGTTCAGGCATGGCGCGTAGCGCTGCGGCAGTTGTGCGCGGATTTCAACTGTTTGATAAACGAGTTCGCATTGTTGGAGTTATTGCGAATCGCGTTGGGAGCGAAGGGCATTTTCGCCTCGTCAAAGAAGCGATTGAACAACAATGCGGTATTCCTGTCGTTGGCTATTTGTTAAAAGAAAGCGATTTGACGATTCCAGAGCGTCATTTAGGGCTTGTTCCATCTGTGGAACGTGGAGAGCTTCAACCGTTTTTTGAACGGCTTGGTGAGCGCATCGATCAAACGGTCGATTTAGATGCTATATGGAAACTAGCGGAAACGACCGTCCTTCATAGCGAGCCGTTTTTTACACCAAAACAAACGTACGATGTGCGCGTGGCTGTCGCAAAAGATGCAGCGTTTCATTTTTATTACGAAGAAAATTTAGAAATGCTTCAGGCGTATGGGGCAACGCTCGTTTATTTTTCTCCGCTTGCCGGTGAATGTGTGCCGAACGATGTGCACGGATTGTACATTGGCGGAGGTTTTCCAGAGGAATTTGCCGCGGAGCTTGCGCGTCACGAAAAAGTGAAACGATCGGTTGCCGAAGCCATTCAGCGCGGTTTACCGACGCTTGCCGAGTGCGGTGGATTTATGTATTTAACAGAAGGCATCGAAACGACTGACGGGCAATATTACGAGATGGTCGGCGTCATTCCGGGGCACGTGTGTATGCATCGAAAGCTTGTGGCGCTCGGATATCGCGAAGTGACAGGAATGGAAGGAAACTTTTTGTTTGAACAAGATGAAGCGAAAGGACATGAATTTCATTATTCAACGTTTATTCGACGCGAAGAAGAAAAATTTTCATATGAAGCGAAAGGGCTGCGCGGATGTAAACGAGACGGATATATGGATCAGCGGTTAGTCGCTGGTTACATTCATTTTTATTTTCCGTCGAACCCTTTGCTTGTTGAGCGGTGGTTGAAGGCGTGCTGCGAGGTGAAAGGCGATGCGTAAAGCGCTGCCGATTATGTTTCAAGGAACGCATTCAGATGCGGGGAAAAGTGTGATCGCGACAGCTTTTTGTCGCATATTTGCCCGCAAAGGTTGGAAAACGGCACCGTTTAAGTCGCAAAATATGTCACTTAATTCATACGTAACGATTGACGGAAAAGAAATCGGACGCGCGCAAGGAGTGCAGGCGGAAGCGGCAGGCGTGTTAGCGACGACGTATATGAATCCAATTTTAATTAAGCCGAGCCGCGATCAAGAAGCGCAAATTGTTGTACATGGAAAACCGTACAAAAACATGCAAGCGGGTGCTTATCGAACCGAGTTTTTTCATACGGGACTGAACATTATTCAACAGTCGCTCGATGTATTAATGAAACAATACGATCGACTAGTCATTGAAGGAGCGGGAAGCCCTGCGGAAGTAAATTTGAACGATCGTGAGCTTGTAAATATGCGCGTGGCACGCATGGCGAATGCTCCCGTTGTCTTAATTGGTGATATTGAGCGCGGAGGAGTGTTTGCGAGTTTAGTTGGCACATTGCAGTTGTTAGATGAGTGTGATCGGAAACGTGTCATCGGGGTGATCATTAATAAATTTCGTGGCGATGTTGCGCTTCTTCAGCCGGGATTGCGTTGGTTCGAGCAATATACAGGCGTGCCGGTGCTTGGCGTCGTTCCATATGTGCATTTGCGCATCGATGCGGAAGATTCTGTGACACTTTCTCGTTATGCGACAAAAAAAGATGATACGAAAGCGATCGATGTAGCGGTCATTCAATATCCGCGCATGTCTAACTTTACTGATATCGATCCGTTTTTTGCCGAGCCGGACTGTTCGGTGCGGTTTGTGACGGACGCGTCGTTGTTAGGTGAGCCAGATATACTTATTTTGCCGGGCAGTAAAAATACGATTGAAGATGTGCAGTTTTTAAAAGAAACAGGATTATTTGTAGCGATCCGCCGTTTATATGAACGAAGCGATACGATCATGATCGGTATTTGCGGTGGCTATCAAATGCTTGGAGAACGTATAAAAGATCCGTTTCATGTCGAAACGTCACTCGATGAGATAGAGGGATTAAATTTGCTGCCGATTGAAACGACGCTCGCTTGTGAAAAAACGACGGTGTTATGTGAAGGGATATTGACGTTTCAACGCGAAACGTTTCATGTGAGTGGGTATGAAATTCATATGGGACGTTCGATCGTAAAAAGCGGTGCGCCGCTTATTTCGCTCAATGGAAAAACAGACGGCTGTAAAACGAAAGATGAACGCATTATTGGAACATATATGCACGATCTATTTCATAACGATGCGTTTCGCCATCATTTATTAAACGACGTGCGGAGAAAAAAACAACTTCCGTCACTTCCTACACGAGCTCTTTATCGACAATTGCGCATGCAGGCATTTGATGAACTAGCTAATTGCGTCGAAGCGAGCGTCAATGTGACAACAATTGAACGAAAAATGATGGAATTTCAAGGGGGAGACAATCATGCTTTATGAACAAATTGGGGAAGAAGTACGCAACTATATTGATCAACTAACGAAACCGCGTGGAAGCCTTGGACGACTTGAAGAGCTAGCAATTGACATTGCGAAAATGACAGGGGAGCGTTTTCCGAACGTGACGCCGCCGGGCGTGCTCGTGTTTGCGGCCGATCATGGTATTGCGAAAGAAGGGGTGTCTGCGTATCCGCAAGAAGTTACCGCACAAATGGTGCTCAATTTTGTGCGTGGCGGAGCTGCCATTAACGTATTTAGCAAACAAATTGGCGCCATATTTTCAGTTGTCGATGTTGGCGTGGCAACTGATATTCATGAAGAACGTGTCATCGACGAAAAGGTAGCATATGGAACGAACAATTTTGCCGATGAGGAAGCGATGACGAAAGAAGAGGCGGAGCGAGCAGTGCAAGCAGGATATCGCCAAGCAAATGCTATAATTGATTACGGCATCCGCTGTTTGATCGTTGGGGAAATGGGGATCGGCAATACGACGACAGCTAGCGCTCTGTTAGCAGCGATAAGCGGCCGCAACGTGGCTGAACTTGTCGGCAAAGGAACCGGTGTTCGTGATGAAGCATTGAAACGTAAGCGAGACGTGATTGAACGTGCCCTTGCAAAACATAAGCCGAGTGCGTCTGATGCCATCGATTTATTGACAAAAATCGGAGGGTTTGAAATTGCGGCGATGGCGGGAGCGATGATCGCAGCCGCAGAGCGACGCATTCCGATTTTGCTTGATGGCTTTATTTGTACCGTCGCGGCGTTAATCGCCGAACGACTGGATGAGCGGGTCGTTCATTATATGATTGCGGGGCATCGGTCGCAAGAACCGGGTCATCGCATCGCTCTTGAGTTGTTACATAAAGAGCCGCTTCTTGATTTACGTATGCGTCTTGGAGAAGGAAGTGGAGCGGCGGTGGCCTTTCCGATTGTCAATATGGCGCTGGCGATGCTTCATATGGCGACATTTTCATCAGCAAACGTAGCGACAGGGAGCGATCATGATGAATAAAGGAAAAGTATATATTGTTGGGGCAGGTCCAGGGGATCCGAAGCTCATTACTGTATACGGACGTGAATGTATTGAAAAGGCGGATGTCATTATTTACGATCGGCTCGTGAGTTCACAGCTGTTGACTTACGCAAAAGAAGGAACAACGCTTTTATATTGCGGCAAAGAGCCGAGAAAGCATGGGAACATTCAGCAACAAATTCATCAATGGCTTGTTGAACATGCGTTGCAAGGAAAGACGGTCGTCCGTTTAAAAGGCGGCGATCCGTTTATGTTCGGTCGCGGCGGGGAAGAGGCGGAGCATTTACGCGCATACGGCATTCCGTATGAAATCGTCCCAGGTGTGACAGCTGGCGTCGCTGCTCCGGCATATGCTGGCATTCCTGTGACGCATCGCAATTATGCTGGAGGGGTGACGTTTATTGCAGGACATCAGAGCGGGGAACGTGATCGCATTCGCTGGGACGCATTAAGCGAGGCAACAGATACGATCGTATTTTATATGGGGATGGCAAACATCGCTTATATTTGTGAACAACTACAACGTCATGGTAAAGATGGCGAGACGCCTGTGGCAGTCATCGAATGGGCAACAACGACAGAGCAACGAACCGTTGTTGGTACGTTACAAACAATCGTTGACATCGTTCATGAAAAACAACTTTCTTCCCCTGCCATTATCGTTGTCGGAGATGTCGTCCGCTTACACGATCAATTAAAGTGGGTGGAAGAAAAATGGTGATTGTTTATACGGGGGATGGAAAAGGAAAAACAACCGCAGCGGTCGGCCTTGCCGTTCGCGCTGCGGGACATGGAAAAAAAGTGATCGTCATTCAATTTATTAAATCGCCGCACCGTCCATATGGCGAGGCGAAAATATTGCAACAACTTGGTGTTGACGTGCATCAAACAGGGGTTGGCTTCACGTGGACGAAAACGCCAGAAGAACATCGCCAAGCGCTACAAAAAGGGTGGGCGCTTGCGAAACAACATGTGTTATCTGGTTTATACGATGTCGTCGTTTTAGACGAATTAAATGTTGCTTTAGCCATTTCGTCGTTTCCGATTGATGATGTTTTGCCAATGCAAGATGTTGTGCATACGTTGGCAAATAAGCCAGCGCATACGCATGTTGTCGTGACAGGAAGAGGGGCAAAAGAGGACATCATTCAACTTGCCGATTTAGTGACGGAAATGAAAGAAGTAAAACATTATTATCATAAAGGCGTTCATGCGATCAAAGGAATTGATTTGTAAACAATGGATGTTGTGAAAAAGCTGATCAAAGTCAGCTTTTTCACAACACGTTAAAATATCTTGCTTCCGGATGGGCGAAGACGATGGCGGAAACGGACGCTTCTGGTTCCATCATATACCCTTCCGTTAAATGAATGCCGATTTCTTCTGGGCGTAAAAGACGGAATAGTTTCTCTTGGTCTTCGAGATTTGGGCAAGCAGGGTAGCCGAAAGAAAAACGTTGTCCTTGATACTTCGCCGCAAATCGTTGTTCCATCGTAAAATCAGGAGAATCCGGAAAGCCCCAACGGTCGCGCATAATTTGATGGACGCGTTCCGCTAATCCTTCCGCTAGTTCAAGCGCTAGCGCTTGAATGGCATGGCTTTTTAAAAATTGTCCTTCTTCTTTTAGACGTTGTGCCATATTGCGCACTCCTGCTCCAGCCGTCACAGCAAATAGCCCGACGTAGTCGATTTGTTCATTCGAAAGATAATCTGCTAAGCATAAATGCGGCGCTTTCGTTTGTCTTGGAAACGTAAACGTTTCAATGACCGTTTGTTGATCGCGCGGATCGTAAATGATTACCGTATCGCCGTCGCTTCTGGCTGGGAAAAATTGATATACCGCTTTCGGTGCAAGGGATTTTGTTTGTTTTGCTTCAGCGAGCAGCTCATCGATCAACTCTTTTAACATGATTGCTTTTTCGTTTCCTTCTGCCAACAGCTTTTTTACATTTCCTTTTAAACCGAGATGGTGGCCAAGAAGCATTTGCCAATTGACGTACGGTTCAATATGTGAAAGCGGAATGTCTTTTAATATATGTTTTTCTGTATCGGTCGGAACGTAAATTGGTGCCCGCTTCACATTTGACTTTGTCATGACAGCGACTGTGCTTTGCCGTTCGATTGTTTGTTTCGTTTTTTCTTTTTTCTCATAAGAAATGTCTTGTTGGACGATACGGTTGGCAAGCGTCAATCCTTCCATCGCATCTTTCGCGTATAAAACGATGCCGTCATATTCGGGCGCGATTTTCGTATCGGTAAATTTGCGTGAAAGAGCGGCGCCGCCAACTAAAATTGGCAAGGAGATGCCCGCTTGTTTTAAGTCTTGCGCAGTGAGCACCATTTGTTGAGCCGATTTTACAAGCAGTCCGGATAAGCCGATCATGTCTGGCTGTTCGTTTCGCACCGCTTCAATGAGCTGCTGAGGCGTGACTTTAATGCCTAAATCGACGACGTGAAACCCGTTGTTGCTTAAAATAATATCGACTAAATTTTTTCCGATGTCGTGCACATCGCCTTTGACTGTTGCTAGCAACACTTTTCCTTTGACGCTCGTTTCGTTTTTTTCCATATACGGCTCTAAAAAGGCGACGGCCGCTTTCATCACTTCTGCGCTTTGCAACACTTCGGCGACGATGAGCTGATTATCGTTAAATAGGCGACCGACTTCGTCCATTCCGTTCATCAGTGGACCGTTAATAATGTCAAGCGGACTGTACGTTTGTAAGGCGAGCGTCAAGTCTTCGATGAGCCCATCTTTCGTTCCTTCAATGACGTATGTGGCAAGCCGCTCTTCTAACGTCATATGGACGTTTGTTTGTTTCGGTTGTTTCGTTTTATCGCGATAAAATTGAATAAATGCGTTTAACGTTTCATCGTTTGTGTGAAATAACAACGCCTCTGCTAAGCGCACCTCTTCTTCAGGAATGGACGCAAAGCGCTCTAATTTTTCCGTGTTGACGATCGCGTAATCAAGCCCTGCTTGCGTGCAATGGTATAAAAAGACGGAGTTTAACACTTCGCGTCCGACAGGTGGCAAACCAAATGAGACGTTGCTAATGCCGAGCATCGTTAAACAGTTTGGCAAATGTTGTTTAATGAGGCGAATGCCTTCGATCGTTTCTTTTGCTGCGCCAATATATTGCTCATCTCCTGTACCGATCGGGAAGACGAGCGGATCGAAAATAATGTCGTGCGGTGACACGCCATATTTATTGACGAGTAAATCGTATGAACGAAGGGCGATGTCCAGCTTTCGTTTCGCTTCAATGGCCATTCCTTGTTCGTCAATCGTGCCGACGACGACCGCTGCACCGTATTGATGAAGAAGCGGGACAATTTTTTCAAATCGTTCTTCCCCGTCTTCTAAGTTAATGGAGTTAATAATCGCTTTTCCTTGGAAATACGATAACGCACAGGCGATGACGTCCTCATCGGTTGAGTCGATGACGAGCGGCACTTTCACTTTTTTCACGACTTGTTGAATAAATTGTTCCATATCTTCTTTTTCATCACGGTCAGGGTCCGCTAAACAAATGTCGATGACGTGCGCTCCATTTTTCACTTGTGCGCGCGCAATTTCTGCCGCTTCTTCATATTTGCCTTCCGCGATGAGCCGTTTAAACTTACGTGAGCCAATGACGTTCGTTCGTTCCCCGACAAAAAGCGGCCGCATCGTTTCATCGTATATCAACGCATCAATGCCAGATACTGCATGCATGGCAAACTGTTTCGGGATGACACGAGGTGGAATGTCGCGCACCGCTTCAGCGATGGCACGAATATGTTGTGGCGTCGTGCCGCAACAGCCGCCGACAATGTTTAGCCATCCTTTTTCAGCAAATTGGCGAATTTTTTTCGCAAGCATGTCTGGCGTTTCGTGGTAGTGCCCTTCTTCGTCAGGAAGCCCAGCGTTTGGATAACAGCTGACGGCTGTGTTCGCTAATGAAGCGAGCGAGCGCAAATGGTCGGTCATAAATTCCGGACCTGTGGCGCAGTTTAAACCGACGGCAAAAGGTTTCATATGTTGAATGGAAATAAAAAAAGATTCGATCGTTTGTCCGGCAAGCGTCGTTCCCATCGGTTCAATCGTTCCAGAAATCATCAGCGGCACCCGTTTTCCGACCGCTTGAAACGCTTCGGTAATGCCGAGAAAGGCGGCTTTGACGTTTAACGTATCTTGGCACGTTTCTAACAACAATAAATCGACGCCGCCAATTAATAGCCCGCGCGCTTGTTCTTCATACGCAGCAACGAGCTCCGTAAACGTCGCTCCGCCTGTGACAGAAAGCGTTTTTGTCGTCGGACCCATCGAGCCTGCAACGAAGCGCGGCCAATCGGTTGTCGTATATTTTTCCGCTGCTCGTCTTGCAAGTTTCGCTGCCTCGATATTTAACTCAAGCGCTAAATGGCCGAGATCATATTCGTCTAGGACGATGCGCGTTGCCCCGAACGTATTCGTTTCGACAATGTCGGCCCCTGCGGCAAAATACGCTTCATGAATGTGAGAAATGACGTGTGGGGCGGTGATCGTTAAATATTCGTTGCATCCTTCATATGCTTCACCGCCAAAATCGTCCGCAGTTAAGTTGGCCGCTTGAATCATCGTTCCCATTGCACCGTCAATAATTAAAATTTTCTTTTCGAGCTGTTCAAATAAACTAGCCATAATAAACCGTCCTTTCTTTTGCGAGCCGCTCTTTTTCATGAATGTAACGAACGAGTTCGACCGTCATATCGTAACGTAAAAATGGGGTAATTAAATAAATGCCTTGGAATAAATCGAACGCGGCATCGATGAGCGCTTTGGCGATCGCTAATCCTTCTTTCGTTGATTGAACACGGTCGTTTGCGCACATCGCCATGCGGTTGCGAATGTCATCAGATAATGTAATGCCCGGCACTTCGTGATGTAAAAAGTCGGCGTTGCGAGCGCTTGTGAGCGGCATAATGCCGATGTAAATCGGCGTCGGTAAATGTTTCGTCGCTTCATACACGTCTTCGATTTGTTTTTCGCTATAAAGCGGCTGTGTTAAAAAGTAGTGCGCCCCGCATTCAATTTTTTTCTCTATCCGCTTTACTGCTTTATCTAAATGGCGCACGTTCGGATTAAAGGCGGCAGCGATCGAAAAGTTCGTCTTTTGTCCGAGCGGTTTGCCTGAGTACGACAGTCCTTCGTTAAATTGGCGAATTAACGAAATGAGGTCAAACGATGATAAATCGTAGACGGACGTCGCACCTGGAAAGTCGCCTACTTTTGACGGATCGCCTGTTAAAGCGAGCACGTCGGTCATGCCGAGCGTATGAAGTCCCATTAAGTGCGACTGCAAGCCGATTAAGTTTCGATCGCGGCATGTAATATGAATGAGCGGACGCATGCCGAGTTGTTGTTTGACGATCGTGCCGACAGCGACGTTGCTAATGCGCGGTGTCGCAAGCGAGTTGTCGGCAAGCGTTAAGGCATCAATGTTCGCTTCTTTTAACGCTTTTGCGCCTTCTAAAAATGTCGTTAAGCCGAGCTTTTTCGGTGGATCGAGCTCGACGATAATCGACCGTCGCGTGCGAGCGATGTCGGCAAGAGAAGGGGCTGTCGTTTGTTTTTCTTCTTGGACGACGATCGGATGGCGCTGTTTGACTTCTTTTTTATATACAGGCGTACGATCGGAAAGGGCGCGAGCAATGGCGGCAATATGTTTTGGCGTCGTACCGCAACAGCCGCCGATGAGCCGAACTCCTTGTTCACGAAAGGCGCGCGCCGTTTCTTCAAAATATTGTTCGCTCGTTTCGTAAATGAAGCGACCGTCGCGATATTGCGGCAAGCTCGCGTTCGGATATACCGATAAAAAAGCGCGTGTAGGAATCGGTACTTCTTCTAGTGAGCGCAACATATGATATGGGCCGAGATGGCAGTTTAAGCCGACGACATCGGCCCCAAGTCGTTCTAATTCGATCAGCGCTTCAGCAAGCGGCATCCCGTGTTGCAGGACGCCAATATCATGCAACGTGACGTGGGCGATGATCGGCAACGTCGTTTCTTTGCGAGCGATGGAAAGAACGGTTTGCAATTCTTCGAAATCGTAATATGTTTCAAGCAAAAGCCCATCGACACCTTCGTTTAACAACACATACAGCTGTTCACGAAATGTTCGTTTCACTTCTTCAAGCGAAATCGTGCTTTTGTTCGTGCTCCGTAGTCCTCCGATCGTACCGAGCACGTAGGCGCGCCCTTTTGCCGCTCGTTTCGCCAGTTCGACCGCCGCTTCGTTTATTTTTTTTACGTCATCTTGCAGCCCGTAACGTGCTAGTTTTACGTAGTTGGCGCCGTATGTGTTCGTTTGAATGACTTCTGCGCCTGATTCAATATACGCCTCATGAATATGGACAATTTCTTCAGGCTTTGTGACGTTTAATTCTTCAAAACAACGATCGATGCCGTGCGCATATAATAACGTTCCCATCGCTCCATCCGCGATGACGATGCGTTCTTTTAAATCATCTAACAATCCCACGTCCATTCCTCCGTTTCTTTGTTTAAAGTAAAAAAGTCCTCTCCATAAGAAGAAGACTTGACGCGCTCCTTCTTATCTTCCAAGCGAATCGCTTGTCTGGACTTAGCACCTTGACGATCGTCAGGTTGCTGAAGGTTCATCGGGCCAGTCCCTCCCCTTCTCTCGATAAGATGTTGTATGAAGTTACTCATAAATGTAACTGATTTTTTAGAAATATTCAACTATTTTATTTGAGAAAAGAAAAAGAAGGCCGAGTGCCTTCTTAACGGTAGTTGACGAATTGAACGTCAATCGGTAAATCTGCTTCGCGAATGGCGGCGATTACTTTTTGTAAATCGTCTTTACTTTTGCCGCTGACGCGAATTTGGTCTTCTTGAATTTGACTTTTTACTTTTAAACCTGTATTTTTAATGATTGTGTTAATTTTTTTCGCATTGTCTTTGTCGATGCCTTGGACGAGTTTCGCACGTTGGCGCACCGTTCCGCCAGATGCAGCCTCTACTTTTCCGTATTGAATGTTTTTTGTCGGCACGCCGCGTTTAATGAGTTTGCCGATAAGCACATCTTTCAGCTGTTCAAGTTTAAACTCATCGTCAGAAATGAGAATGAGCTCATCTTTTTCAAGTGAAATGTCGCTTTTGCTTCCTTTAAAGTCGTAGCGGTTTTGAATTTCTTTTAACGCGATGTTGATGGCGTTCGTCACTTCTGACAAATCGACTTTCGACACAATATCAAACGAACTTTCTTTTGACATATGAATCACCTCGGCATAAATTCGTTGTGCTTCCATTATAGTCGATTGTTGGCATACGAACAACTTTACAAAATCTTTATATATAAAAAGTAAACAAAATGTCGAAACATGTCGATATAATAAATGAAGCGGGATTTGATCGAAAAATAAGGAGATGAGGAAATTTGATGAAAAAAATGATTCCACTCATGATGGCATTCGTTTTATTGCTTGCCGCAGGGTGTTCGCAAACGAGTTCTTTTCAACCGAAAGAGCGAATAAAAGTAGGCATTATGTTGTCAGACGTCGGACTCGGTGATCAATCGTTTAGCGATTCGGCGTTTAAAGGATTAATGAAAGCGCGCGATGAGCTAGGCATCTTTTTTGACTATCGTGAGTTAAAAGAAACCGAGACGTATGAAAAAGGGTTAACAGAGCTCGTTGAAGCAGGGAACGATCTCGTCATCGGATTAGGTTTTATGGTGCAACAAGATTTAGAAAAAGTCGCCAAAAAATATCCGAAACAGCAATTCGTCTTAATTGATGCGGTATCTGATTTACCGAACATTACATCGATTACGTTTAAAGAAGATGAAGGAAGCTTTTTAGCTGGCGTAGTGGCTGGCATGTTGACGAAAACAAACAACGTCGGTTTTGTTGGCGGAGCGGATGTGCCGCTTATTCGCAAATTTGCGAACGGCTTTATTCAAGGGGTAAAAGCGGTTAGACCAGAAGCAAAAGTGCAAGAAGTGTACGCTGGCAATTTCGGTGATGATAAACTTGGGGTACGAATTGCGAAACAAATGATCGCAAACGGGGCCGACGTTTTGTATGCCGCGGCTGGATTTACAGGTGTCGGTGTGCTTCGCGAGGCGGAAATGAATAAAAAATATGCGATCGGTGTCGATAGCGATCAATATTTTTATGCGGAAAAAGCAGTCGTCACATCGATGTTAAAAAATGTTGATGTCGCATTATATACAGTCATTAAACAATACGTCGAAACGAAAGAAGTGCCAAAAGGGACGGTTCAGCTTGGCTTAAAAGAAAACGGTGTTGATTTGGCGCCGATTCGCGTCGTGACGTTCACTCCAGAGCAACAAGCAACGCTTGAAAAGTGGAAAGAAAAAGCGACAAACGGCATCGCAAAATAAAGGAGGAATATGATGACGATTAAACAACGGTTATTATTTCACTCATTAGCCACACCCGTCATTGCGGGGGCGATTATCGTGTTTATCATTATAAATATGCTTTCGATTCAATCGTCGAATCAAGATTTTGTTCCGCTCATGATGAAAGCGCAACATTTGCAGGCGGAGCTAAAAGCGACGAAACAAAGTTTAAGCAACTATGCTTACAGTCCGACAGAAGGAAATAAACAAGAAGTGATCGTTCATTTAGCGGAATCGGAAAAGCTGCTTCAAGCATTAAATAAAGGGTTAACTGAGCCGTATTTTCGTTCTGCACTTGAGAAAGCGAATAAAAAGTTTGCTGAGCTTGCGAAACAATCGAACGAAGCGCTTGATGCAAACGATGTAGCGGAAGTGCGCCGCCAGTCGATGCGCGCGGAAGGGGTATTAAACGATGTGTACGTCGTCAACACGTATGTGAGCGAATATTATACGTACATGCAAAAAACGTTACAAAAGCAAATTGATCGCGTCATTACGATTTCACTTGTGGCGATTGCTGTCGTATTATTGTTTGCGGGATTTAGCGGCGTCCGTTTAACGCAAAAAATGTCGACGCCGTTGCGAAAAATCGCAGAAAACGCAAAACAAATCGCCAACAGCAATTTGCGTATTGAACCTGTGAAGTATAGCGGCAAAGACGAATTGGCCGATTTAAATGCGGCGTTTACGGCGATGGCCGATCAATTGAATGCATTGCTTCAATCGGTCGATACCGTCAGTAAGCAAGTCGAAGCGTTTGCGAAAGAAATTGATGAAGAAACAAAAGTGTTAACAGAAATTAATAACCAAGTCGCTGTGTCAACAAACGAATTATCCGCAGGGGCGCAAAGCATTTCCGAAGACTTGCAAAGTGCGGTACAGCTCATTGAACGCATGGAAGGAACTGTACAGGAGAACGTCGGTCGGACGGAGCAAACAGCCCGTTATAGCGATGAAGCGGTCGCAGCGATTACAAATGGACAAGCCGCTTTAGCAGAGCAAAAAGGATTTATTGATGAAAATACGAAAGCGACCGCTTCGATTGAACAATCGACTGCGCAGTTTGCGACGTATGCAAGCAAAATTGAAGATATGGCCAAAGCGGTCGCTGATATTGCAACGCAGACGAACTTGCTTGCGTTAAATGCGGCAATTGAAGCGGCGCGAGCAGGGGAAGCGGGCAAAGGATTTGCTGTCGTTGCTGAAGAAGTGCGCAAGCTTGCGGAAGAATCGTCAAAAGCGACAAGCCAAATTTTTGAGATGGTACAGCTTATTCAATCGGGGTTAACGAATGTGACAGAAGCGGTTCGTCGCGGGGTGGACATTGCCGAAGCGCAAGCGAAAGCGATTGAAACGACAACCGATGCGTTTGCACAAATTGAAAATAAAGTGCATCATATTACGACAGATATTCAAGCGCTTGTCGTCGGCATGAACGAATCAAAAGAGCTCGGCAAAAACGTTTTACAAAACGTTGAAAGCATTAGTGCGGTTGTCGAACAGTCAGCCGCAGGAAGCGAACAAATTGCCGCTTCCATGGTTGAGCAGTTAGAGGCGTTCAAAAAAATGAGCGAAAAAGTGACGACGTTGCGCCAACTAACAGACGACTTACAACAAACGATGGCAAAGTTCCAAATGAAGTAAAAAAGATGCTCCTCGCGAGCATCTTTTTTTTACAAATGATTCGTTTCTTTTGAATAGGCGCGTTTACCGGCTTGGCGGTTTTTTTCGCGCTCCATATTTTTTTCATGTCTTTTTGCATTATTGTCTTTTGCTTTTTTGTCGTTATCGCTTGTCATCGTCTCGCCCTCCTTTTATCGGTAGTGTAATCATTGCTCAAGCTGTTTATTCAAGAAAAAGAGGGCGATCGTTCCCGGTCCGGCGTGCGCTCCGATCGCACCGCCAATTTCAGAAATGAAAAATTGTTTGCATCCGAACGTTTCTTCAATCATCGCTTTTAGTTCGAGCGCCGTTTGCTCATCGTCGCCGTGGCTAATGCCGATCAGTTGGTGTTCAACGTTTGCTCCGCGCTGTTGCATTAGCTCAATCATGCGCTTCAATACTTTTTTCCGTCCGCGCACTTTTTCAATCGGAATTAATTTTCCGTCCTCGACATGAAGGAGTGGTTTAATGTTTAACACTCCACCGACAAACGCAGCGGTTTTGCTGACGCGCCCACCACGCGCTAAATATTGTAAGTCATCGACGGTGAAAATATGTTCCATATGGCGACAATACGTTTCAATCGTTGTCACGATATGCTCGTATGCTATGCCGCTTTCAGCTAGCTCAACCGCTTTTTTTACGACAAGTCCAAGCCCGAGTGATGCGCATTTCGAGTCGATGACCGTCAATTTGGCATGAGGATATTGTTCAAGCACTTCGTTTTTCATCATGACGGCTGTTTGATATGTGCCTGACAAAGCGGAAGAAAAAGCAATATAAATGGCAGGAATGTTTTCTTTCGCAAGTGTTGTAAATAGCTCTTTCATTTCGGAAGGTTTCGCTTGCGACGTTTTCGGCACTTCGCCTTTGCGCATCGCTTCATACACTTGCTTCGGTTGAATCGTCAGTTGATCATCATAATCGTGGTCGTTTATATGAACAGTTAACGGTAAAAAAGCAATTTGTTTTTCTCGTATAAAAGAAAGTGGCAAATCGCACCCACTATCCGCTATAATTTTAATATTCATTTCAATCACCCCTATGTATGTACTTATTTTAAGTGTATCGATTGTGATGAAAAAAAACAATCTTATCGCTTTGTAGGAGGATGTTCTGTGGATGTAAAAAAATTGTTTGTCGTCGTGATTGGCGGATTATTAAATGCGATCGGCATGAATTTATTTTTAATTCCAGCAAACGTATATACGAGCGGGTTTGCTGGGGCGGCGCAGCTCATTTCAAAAGTCGTTGGCGACTATACACCTTATGCGATTTCAACCGGATTGCTGCTTTTTTTATTTAACATTCCGGTAGCCATTTTAGGATGGAAGAAAGTAGGGAAGTCGTTTACTTTTTACAGCTTTTTAAGCGTGGTGTTTATGTCGTTATTTCTCGAGCTCATTCCCGTTCGTTCGCTTTCGGAAGACATTTTATTAAATGCGGTATTTGGTGGGGTGATTGCAGCGGTCGGAACGGGCTGGACGTTAAAGTGGGGGGCGTCAACCGGCGGATTAGATATTATTGCGCTCGTGTTGTCGCGCGTGAACGATCGTTCCGTTGGGACGTACATTTTTGCCCTTAACTCGATTATTATTTTAACGGCTGGATATATGTACGGTTGGGAAAAGGCGCTCTATACGCTTGTGACGTTGTATGTCACGACGCGTGTCATCGACGCCATTCATACGCGCCATCAAAAGCTTACGGCGCTCATTATTACGACAAAAGGGGAAGAGATGAAGCAGGCGATTAAATCGCAAATGATTCGCGGCATTACCGTCATTCCAGCAAAAGGTGCATTTTTAAATGAAGATAAAGATATGTTAATGATCGTTATTACACGTTATGAATTGTTTGATTTAAAACGAATTATTAAAGAAGTCGATCCAAAAGCGTTTACGAACATTATGCAAACGACGGAAGTAGTCGGCTTTTTCCGAAAAGAGTAAAAGCTGCGCACGAGGCGCAGCTTTTTACAATGTATCGAGTTCGTCTTGCAAGTCGTGCAGTTGTTTCCGTTCGGCATCGTTGGCGTTGGCGAAAGCGGATGAGAGCGTATTTTTTGCCACAGCGATGGCGCGTTCTGTTTTTTCCTCTTTCGCTTTGGCGACCGCTTTTTTCGCTTGTTGAAATAACGGATTGCCCATATTAAAATCCCCCGAGGTTTGTATGGTCTGCTTTTTCTGCTTTGCGTCGTTCCGCTTCTTCATACGTCATATGATACGGAATGCGCTCATCATGTTTATAGACAGCGTCGGCACCTTGTTGAATGAAACGTTTTGATTTATTTCGTTTGCCCACACGACATTCCCCCTTGTTTGCCGCTTATGACGCATATGGCGTCGATGATAGTTTGTTCATGTTTGCGCCACAATACGTAAGGGAATTTTTTATAACTTTAATAACGATTGCAAATACATAGCGACGCCATCTTCTTCATTTGTTTTTGTTACATCGTCTGCGATCGCTTTTAACGGTTCAATCGCATTGCCCATGGCCACGCCTACACCTGCCCATTTTAACATCTCGATATCGTTGTCTTCATCGCCGAAAGCGATGACGCGTTCGCGTGGAATGCCGTAGAAAGAAGCAATTTTTTCAAGACCGACCGCTTTATGAATGCCGGTTCGGACGATTTCAATGACATGCCAAGGGTCTGTCCAACTGCGATGGTCGATGACGTTCGCATGCACCTCTGATAAATATGTGCGAATGCGTCCAACGTTTTGTTCATCAGATAAAATTAAAATGCTCGTCGGATCTTTGCGTAAAATGTCACGCAAGTTTCCGATATATACATTTGGGTTTCCTAAATTAAACAAATCAAGCAACTGTTCGTCATGTTCGTGAAAATATACATCGTCCATCACTTCTGCTAAAATGTTGCGCACGTTGTATTTTCGGCTTACTTCCACAATTTCTTTCACCGTTTCTAACTGAAGCGGCGTATGGTACATTCCCCAGCTGTCGTCTTTCGGATGATGAACGAATGCTCCGTTAAAATTGACGATCGGCGTCGTTAATTGTAATTGTTCATAATACATTTTGCTTGCGCGATACGGTCGTCCTGTCGCAATGACGACGATATGTCCCGCTTGTTTTGCCTTTTGAATGACGTCATATGTACGATCAGAAATTGTTTTATTATCTTTTAATAACGTACCGTCTAAATCAATTGCAATTAAATGTTGGTCCATCGTTTGTTCCCCTTTTCGTTAAAATCATTCGTTATTAGTGTATCGTTTTTCCAAAATATTTGTCTATATGGTAAGATAATGTTAAAACATAAAATGGGAGATGAGAACATGATATCCATTATTCGTGAGTCGATCGCAAACGTTCCGTGTTTGCATGTAGTGAAAGAAGATGATAAACATCATATGCGCCCACTTATCATTTTTATTCATGGATTTACAAGCGCAAAAGAACATAATCTTCATTTCGGCTATTTGCTTGCCGAAGCTGGATATCGCGTCGTGTTGCCGGATGCGCTTTATCATGGGGAACGGCCAAATCCGCTTTCTGACAATGAATTGCATTTGTCGTTTTGGGACATTGTGTTAACGACCATTCGTGAACTAGAAGAGATAAAAAATGAACTAGTCGAGCGAAAACTTGTCGATCCTCATCGCATCGGTGTCGTTGGTACATCGATGGGGGGCATCGTGACGTTTGGTGCGTTAACGCAATATGATTGGATTCGCGTCGCTGGCTCGCTTATGGGCAGCCCGTGCTATCAAACGTTTTTCGATTTGCAGTTGCAATTTGCTGAGCGAAAAGGGATGACGTTGCCGCTTTCGAATGAACAAATTGAAACGTTGCGCAACACGTTAATGACGTACGATTTATCATTGCAACCTGAAAAATTAAACGGCCGTCCGCTTTTCATTTGGCACGGAAAACAAGATGATGTCGTTCCGTTTGATTATACATACGCCTTTTACAAACAAATTGAGCCGTTTCATGAGCCGCTTATGATGCTTATCGATGAACATGCGGGACATAAAGTGACGCGCGAGGCGTTTTTACAAACGGTTCAATGGTTTGTCACACATTTATAAAAAAATGTGACAGACGTCACAAAGAAAAAAGAAGGAGGATGGTACAATCGAAGAAGAAGGAGGGATAATGATGGTTATTCCAAAACAACATGGCGCTTGGGCGATGTTACTTATTCCATTTTTATTCGGAATCGATATCGGCCAAGCGACGTGGCTTCATTTGCCGCTCTTTAGCGCATGGTTTTTTCTTTATTTAGCGACATATATATGGATGTTAATGATGAAAAAGCAAGCGAACGCTCGTCATAAAAAATGGTTTATTTTGTATGCATCGCTTGCGGGCGTGTTTGTTGCCATTCCGATTGCTTACAAGCCAACGCTCATGTATTTCGGTTTAGCCATGATTCCGTTTTTTATCGTAAATATGTATTTTGCGAAAAAGAAAAAAGAGCGCTCGTTTACAAATGATGTCGCTGCAATTATAAACTTTTCGATCGGTGGGCTTGGAAGTTATTACATCGGTACAGGGAACATCGATGAAAAAGCGTGGTTTTTATTTATCGCCTCTATGTTATTTTTCATTGGAAGTACATTTTACGTCAAAACGATGATTCGCGAAAAAAATAACCCACGCTATAAGTGGGCATCATGGTTGTTTCATACGATCATCATTGTCGCATGTGTGGCAATGGGAAACGGTTGGCTTGCTCTTGCATATGTACCAAGTGTTGTGCGAGCGATTTATTTTTATGGAAAAGCGATGTCGATTAAAAAAGTAGGGATTTATGAAATTGTAAATGCTGTTTATTTTGCGCTCGTCATTATGATCGTTTATTAAGCCGACAAATGTGTCGGCTTATTTCATGTTGCATATATCAATCGGACAGCCTTCACAGCGAATTTCATCTTTTAAAAATTGCACATCGTGAATCGTGATTTTTCCTTTTTCGACAGAAATGATGCCGAGTTCTTTTAATTCTTTTAGCAGACGGCTGACGACTTCACGTGCGCTGCCGCAAAAATTGGCGAGCTCTTGATTGGTCATTGGCATATCAATGAAAATGCCGTCTTCTGTTTCGACACCGTAGCTGTTCGCTAAGCGAATAAGCGTCGAATACAGCGCTCCTTTTTTTCCGTGCAAAATTAAATCACGTATTTTCGTTTGCATTCGTTGCAATTGCAAACGAACCCATTGCATAAACTGTAACGAAAACGCATGATCCGTCAACAGCTTTTCTTCAAGTTGCTGTTTGTGAATGACAGCTAACGTTCCTCCTTCCATCATTTTTGCACTTACCGTACAGATGCACGTCAATTGAAACGGAACGACCTCCCCAAACGCATCGCCTTGTTCACAAATGCGAAGCAATAGTTCGCGCCCCTCCTCCGTCGTTTTGCTTAATTGCACTTTCCCTTCACATACAACATATAGCTCGTTTGCCGCATCTCCTTCGCGAAATATATATTCTCCTTTTTGCATATCAATCATATGGTGAGGAAGGGAAAGAAGATCGGATAAGGAGATCGGTTGAATTGTCATACACTAACCACCTTTAATTATTGTCTACTTCCATTAAAAAGAAAAATACATATTCGGTCAATAAATGAATGAGAAAAATGAAAAAATATTTAAATATACATTTGATTTTATTTTTATGCAGTATTATAATGATAACTAAATTTATAACAATATACAGAAAGTGGGGAGCTATTTCATGAAAGTCTCCATTATCGGAGCGACAGGCTATGGGGGCATTGAGCTCATTCGCTTATTGCAACATCATCCGCACATGCGCGTCGCTTCTGTTCATTCATCTTCACAAGCAGGTGTTTCGCTGCATGACGTGTATCCGCATATGGAGGAGCGTTTCGTCTTGCGCGATATTCGAAGCGACGATATCGAAGGCGAGCTTGTTTTTTTAGCGACGCCACCCGGCGTATCGAGCGAATGGACGCCAAAATTGCTTGCGGCGGGACATAAAGTCATTGATTTATCTGGAGACTTTCGTTTGCGCGATGGAAGCGTATATGCGAAGTGGTATAAAAAAACGCCGCCAAACGAAGAAGTGCTCAAACAGGCGGTATACGGTTTAACGGAATGGAATCGCGAGCGCATTGCAAACGCTAGTTTAATCGCCAATCCCGGCTGTTATCCGACAGCGACGTTGCTCGGATTAGCGCCGCTTGTCATTCAAAAGTGGATCGTGCCTCATTCTGTCATCGTTGATGCGAAATCAGGTGTATCGGGTGCAGGACGTGGAGTATCGCTTGGCGTTCATTTTGCGGAAACGAATGAAAACGTAAAAATATATAAAGTGAATACACATCAACATATTCCAGAAATTGAACAAATGTTACGTGATTGGAACGAACAAATGGGGCCGATGACGTTTAGCACGCATTTAATCCCGATGACGCGCGGCATTATGGCGACGATATATGCCGAAGCAGCATGCATCGTATCGCTTGATAGAATCATAGAGTTATATAAAGAAACGTATAAACATTGTCCGTTCGTGCGCGTGCGGGAAGCAGGATCTTTCCCATGCACGAAAGACGTGTACGGTTCAAACTATTGCGATATTGGAGTCAGTTACGATGAACGAACGAATCGCATCACGGTTGTGAGCGTAATCGACAACTTAGTGAAAGGGGCGGCGGGGCAAGCCGTTCAAAACGCTAATGTCATGCTTGGATTAGAGGAACAAACCGGATTAACATCGATGCCGATGTATCCGTAAATGGGGTGGAGAAGATGAAGTTGATCGAAGAAAAAGTGAAATATGTCGCAGATGGAACAATTGTCACGCCAAAAGGATTTCAAGCTGCTGGTGTGCATGCAGGGTTACGCTATACGAAAAAAGATTTAGGGGTGATCGTTTGCGACGTGCCGGCATCGTGTGCGGCCGTTTATACGCAAAACGTGTTTCAAGCGGCACCGCTTCAAGTGACGAAACAAAGCATTGCGGTCGAACAAAAGCTTCAAGCAGTCATTGTCAATAGTGCATATGCGAACGCATGTACAGGGGAACAAGGATTAAAAGACGCATACGAAATGCGAAAGTTGTGCGCGGAAGTGTTTGGGCTTCCAGAACATCTCGTTGCTGTTGCATCGACAGGAGTGATCGGTGAATGTTTACCGATGGAAAATATTCGTGCGGGCATTCCGAAATTGAAACCGACGGCACAATTAGATGGAGCGGTTGATTTTCAAACAGCGATTTTAACAACGGATCTCGTCATGAAAAAAACGTGTTATGAAACGGTCATAGACGGTCAAGTCGTGACGGTCGCAGGAGCGGCAAAAGGATCGGGAATGATTCATCCAAATATGGCGACGATGCTTGCTTTTATTACGACGGATGCAAACGTCCCATCAGACGTGTTGCAAGATGCGCTTCGTTCCATTACGAACGTGTCATTTAATCAAATTACAGTCGATGGAGAAACGTCAACGAACGATATGGTCATCGTCATGGCGAGCGGATTAGCAGGCAACGAGCCGCTTTCCCCGCAACATCCAGATTGGGCGAACTTTTATGAAGCGCTCCGTCAAACGTGCGAACATTTAGCGAAACAAATTGCTCGCGATGGAGAAGGGGCTACGAAATTAATTGAAGCGCGCGTCAAAGGAGCGCGAACGGACGAAGAAGCAAAATGGGCAGCGAAACATATTGTCGGTTCCAACTTAGTGAAAACAGCGGTATACGGAGCGGATGCAAACTGGGGTCGCATTATTGGAGCGGTTGGACATAGCGGAGCATGGATAAACCCAGATTGCGTCGACGTATGGATCGGATCGATTCAAATGTTAAAACAAAGTCAACCGGTGCCGTTTTCGGAAGAAGAAGCGAAAGCCGCTTTAATGGAAGATGTCGTGGTGATTACAGTCGATTTGCATGTCGGCAATGGAGAAGGAGTGGCGTGGGGCTGTGATTTAACGTACGACTACATTAAAATTAATGCAAGCTATCGCACGTAAGGAGGGGATTCATGTGATTGTGATCAAATGCGGCGGCAGCGTGCTTCATGAGTTATCCCCATCGTTTTTTACGAGCGTGCAACAATTAAGAAACAGTGGTCTTGATGTTGTCATCGTGCATGGCGGAGGACCGGATATTGGACAGTTGCTACATGCGCTTCACATTCCGTCTGAATTTGTAAACGGATTGCGAAAAACGACAAAAGACGTGCTAGACGTTGTCGAAATGGTGTTAAACGGAAAAGTGAACAAAACGCTCGTCTCGCTGTTGCAAGCAAACGATATTCGTGCTGTTGGTTTGTCCGGTGTGGATGATCGCTTGTTACAAGCGAAACCAATCGACGTGCAGACGCTCGGTTATGTAGGAGAAGTCGTACACGTTCATGCGAATCTCGTCCATACGTTGCTGCGTCAAGGATACGTTCCTGTTATCGCACCGATCGGAATGGATGAGCATGGCCAGACGTATAACATTAACGCAGATACAGCGGCGGCGGCGATTGCACAGGCGCTTTCGGCTGACAAACTCGTTTTTGTGACAGACGTCGCAGGCATTTTAAACGACGGAGAAGTTGTCAAAGAAGCAACCGCTCATATGATTGAAGCGATGATCGCAAATGGAACGATTTCAGGAGGAATGATTCCGAAAGTGAAAGCTGCTCTTCGTGCGCTCAACTCGGTCAACGAAGTCGCTATTGTAAGCGGAAAAGTTCCATTTTATAAAGAAGGAACGTGGCACGGAACGATGATGAAGAAAGAGGTGTACGTATGATTTTTCCAACGTATCAACGGTTTCCGATTACGGTTGCCGAAGCGGAAGGGACGAAACTGATTGCAATAGACGGAACACAATATCTCGATTTTGTCGCAGGCATTGCGGTATGTAATCTCGGCCATCGCCATCCGGCTGTACAGCAGGCGCTTGAGGCGCAGCTAAACGAAGTATGGCACGTGTCTAATTTATTTCATCTCCCCATTCAAGAAGAAGTCGCTTCTCTTCTTGTGCAACATTCCGTTGGCGATGCGGTGTTTTTTTGCAATAGCGGTGCGGAAGCGAACGAGGCGGCGATCAAGCTCGCGCGCAAACATACGGGACGTTCTAAAATCATTACGTGCGAACAGTCGTTTCACGGCCGAACGTTTGCGACGATGTCAGCGACCGGGCAAGCGAAAATTCACGACGGCTTTGGCCCGTTGGTGCCGACGTTTACGTACGTGCCGTTTAATGATATCGCTGCGCTACAACGAGAAATGGATGAAACGGTGGCAGCTGTCATGGTTGAAGTCGTGCAAGGCGAAGGCGGTGTGGTTGTCGGAGAAAAGTCATTTTTACAGGCAGCCGAACAGCTTTGCGAAACGTACGGAGCATTGTTGATCGTCGATGAAGTGCAAACGGGCATCGGTCGAACAGGAACGTTGTTTGCGTATGAGCAGTTCGATCTTTCCCCTGATATCATTACCGTCGCAAAAGGATTAGGAAGCGGTTTTCCTGTCGGGGCGATGATCGGAAAGAAACATGTCGTACCGACGTTTAGCGCCGGAGTGCACGGATCAACGTTCGGCGGAAACGCTTTGGCGATGGCGGCGGCGAAAGCGACGCTTCACGTTGTGACACAACCGTCATTTTTACAGGAAGTACGAGAAAAAGGGGCATATTTTAAACAAAAATTAGCCGAACAGCTAAAAGGTGTTCAAATGGTGCAAGAGGTGCGCGGTTTAGGGCTCATGATTGGCATCGCATGCAGTGAACCAGTTGCGAATATATTGCCGCATATTCATGAGCGTGGGCTTCTTGCTTTAGCAGCGGGGCCGAACGTCATTCGTTTATTGCCACCGCTCATCGTGACGAAAGAGGAGCTTGACGAAGCGATTCATATATTACAAGAAGCGTTAACGTCGTATGAACGCGATTTTTTATACGTATAAATGAATAAAAATTCTTTTTGTTTAATAAACATTCGTTTGGGGTGTGAACATGGAGGCGTATTTACATTTGCAAAACGGCAAAACGTTTGTCGGGAAATTGGAAACGGCATGGACGGGAGATATTGCGGGAGAAGTCGTCTTTTTTACAGGAATGACAGGGTATCAAGAAGTGTTAACAGATCCGTCGTACAAAAATCAAATCATCGTATTTACGTATCCTCTTATTGGAAACTATGGGATTAACGAAGTCGATTTTGAAAGCAAACAGCCGCATGTGAAGGCAGTGATCGTTTACGAGGCGGAGGAGACGGGGTTTCATTACGAAGCGACGTACAGTTTAAAACAATATTTGCAAAAATGGAACGTTCCGCTTCTTACACATGTCGATACGCGAGCGGTTGTGAAACAAATTCGTGAACACGGGGCGATGCCTGCTGTCATTTCAGCGAGTCGGGAGGCGGTCGTACAAGTGGAAGAACAAGCGCCCGTGCCGCTTGTGAGCACAGCGGACATCCAAACGTACGGAAACGGTCATATGCACGTTGTTTTGTTTGATTTCGGATATAAAAAATCGATCGTTCATTCGTTAATGGCGTACGGATGTCGCGTCACGGTCGTTCCGTACGATACGACGTTACAGACGGTCGAACAACTGGATCCAGACGGAGTATTGTTATCGAACGGACCGGGAGACCCGAAACAATTGTCCCGTTATTTGCCAAATATTTTAGCGGTGATCGAACGGTATCCAACGCTTGCGATTTGTCTTGGGCATCAGCTCGTTTCGCTCGCTTACGGCGGGGATACGGAAAAATTGCCGTTTGGGCATCGCGGAGCGAATCAACCAGTATATGATGCGAAAAAGAAAAAAGTGTTTATGACTTCGCAAAACCACGGCTATGTTGTGAAGGCGGAAAGTTTAGCCCATACGCCGCTTTCCGTTCGTTTTATTAACGTCAATGACGGTTCGGTGGAAGGGGTCGCCCATGAAACGAAGCCGATTTTATGCGTGCAATATCATCCGGAAGCGCATCCTGGACCAAACGATACGCAATTTATTTTTGCTGAATTTGTTGACATGATGAAAGCAGCGAGAAAGGAGAAAGTATATGCCTAAAGATTCAACGCTTCGTTCGATTCTTGTGATCGGTTCTGGTCCGATCGTCATCGGGCAAGCGGCAGAGTTTGACTATTCGGGAACGCAAGGTTGCTTAGCATTAAAAGAAGAAGGATATCGCGTCATTTTAGCAAACAACAATCCAGCGACAATTATGACGGATGAAGTACATGCGGATGCAGTATATTTTGAGCCGCTGACGGTAGAAAGCATGGAAAAAATTATCGCAAAAGAGCGACCCGATGGGCTATTAGCGACGCTTGGTGGACAGACGGGACTCAATTTAGCGTTCGCTTTACATGAACAAGGCATTTTACAAAAGTATAACGTCCGCTTGCTCGGTACACCGATTGAATCTATTCAACGCGGCGAAGACCGTGAAGCGTTTCGGGCGTTAATGTATGAATTAAACGAGCCGGTGCCAGAAAGCGAAATTGTGACGACAGTTGAAGAAGCGGTACAATTTGCAAAACAAATCGGGTTTCCGATCATCGTTCGCCCGGCATATACGCTCGGGGGAACAGGTGGTGGCATCGCACAGACGATGGAGGAGCTTGTCGACATCGTCACAAAAGGATTGCAAGAAAGCCCGATTACACAATGTTTAGTGGAACGGAGTGTCGCGGGATTTAAAGAAATTGAGTATGAAGTGATGCGCGACCATACGAATACGTGCATTACGATTTGTAATATGGAAAATATCGATCCGGTCGGCATTCATACGGGCGACTCGATCGTCGTTGCGCCGTCGCAAACGTTGACGGATGTCGAATATCATATGTTGCGTTCAGCGGCCATTAAAATTATTTCGGCGCTCGGTGTTGTCGGAGGATGCAACATTCAATTTGCGCTCGATCCAAAAAGTAAAAAGTATTATTTAATTGAAGTGAATCCGCGCGTGAGCCGCTCCTCTGCCCTCGCATCCAAAGCGACGGGTTATCCGATTGCGAGAATGGCGGCAAAATTAGCGGTCGGTTATACGCTTTCGGAACTAGTGAATCCAGTGACAGGACATACGTATGCGAGCTTTGAACCTGCACTCGATTATGTCGTCGTGAAATTCCCGCGCTTTCCGTTTGACAAATTTCCGTTTGCCGATCGTCGTCTCGGCACGCAAATGAAAGCGACAGGAGAAGTGATGGCGATCGACCGTAATTTCGAGCGAGCGTTACAAAAGGCGCTCCATTCGCTTGAGCTAGATCATATCGGTTTATATTCACCAGCGCTTGCGAAACAGTCGACAAAGGTGTTAGTAGACATCGTCAAAGCGGGAGACGATCGCCGTTTTTTCGCGATACTCGAGCTGCTCCGCCGCGGTATAGCGACAGAACAAATATATGAATGGACGAAAATCGACTTATATTTTTTAACTCGTTTCGCTCAGCTCATCGCACTTGAACAACAAGCAAAAGAAACGACGCTTCATTCAATTGATGAACAAACGTTTCGCATGCTAAAAGAAAAAGGATTTTCTGATGCGTATTTAGCTTATATATGGAACGTTGATGAAAAAGATGTGCGTCAAAAAAGAAAAGCATACGGCATTGTTCCAGCCTATAAAATGGTCGATACGTGCGCAGCTGAATTTTCAGCTAAAACATCGTATTATTATTCGACATATTTTGGCGAAAGTGAAATACAGACAAGCGATCAGCCGAAAATGCTTATTCTCGGCTCAGGTCCGATTCGCATTGGGCAAGGGGTTGAATTTGATTATAGCTCTGTTCATTGCGTGTACGCTTTGCAGCAAGCAGGATATGAAGCCATTTTAATGAACAATAACCCAGAAACCGTCAGCACCGACTTTACAGTGGCCGATCGTTTATATTTTGAGCCACTCACGGTAGAAGATGTGTTAAATGTCGTGGAAGCGGAAAACGTCGAAGCGGTCATCGTGCAGTTTGGCGGCCAAACGGCCATTAACTTAGCGAACAAGCTTGAATCGTACGGCGTGTCAATCGTTGGCATGAATAGCGAGATCATTGACCAACTAGAAGATCGGGAACGTTTTTATGCGCTTCTTCAGTCGCTTGACATTCCACATGTGAAAGGAACGACGGCAAACGACGAAGCGGAATTAATGGAAAAAGTGAAACATATCGGTTATCCGCTTTTGCTTCGTCCATCGTATGTCATTGGCGGACGTGGAATGCATATCGTTTATGATGAACAACAGCTTGCTTCACTTATAAAACAAGAAATGGTGTATCCGGTGTTAATCGATGAATATGTGCGCGCAAAAGAAGGGGAACTTGATGCGATTTGTGACGGACGTGATGTGTTCGTTCCGACAATCATTGAACATGTCGAAAAAACAGGAGTCCATTCCGGTGATAGTTATGCATGGTTGCCTGCTCAATTGTTTACGGAAGAAGAAAAAGCGAAAATGATCGATTATACGAAGCGGATCACAAATAAGCTTCATTTTAAAGGACTAATGAACGTACAGTTTATTGTGCGAGATGGGGATGTGTATGTATTAGAAGTCAATCCGCGCGCAAGCCGCACCGTTCCAATCGTAAGTAAAGTGACAGGTGTGCCGATGGTTCAACTCGCAACAAACGTATTGCTTGGGAAATATTTGTCGGAAGACGTCAAACAATCGGTTTCTATTCCGTATGTTGTCTTAAAGTATCCCGTGTTTTCGACACATAAATTGCCGGGTGTCGATCCGCTTGTCGGTCCGGAAATGAAATCCACTGGAGAAGGGATTAGCATCGCAAAAACGGTGCAAGAAGCGGCATATAAAGCATTTTATCCATATATCGTAAAGAAAAAAGAAGCGTATGAAATATATGTTGATGCACGAGACGAGGCGAAAGCGTTGAGCGAGCAAGCGAAACAACAAGGGATAACGATCGTCACAGATGAACCGTTCGAACAATGGGTGGCGAAAAAAGAAGCGCTCGCATTTGTTAGTTTCATGCGTGATGAACAAAGTGCATGGCGAAGAAAACAAGCGCTCGCTCGACATGTGCTCGTATTGACGGAAGAAGAAACCGCGCATTTGTTTTTCCAAGCGTGGTCGACAAAACATTTTTCCGTTTGTTCCATTCAAGATTGGTTAAAAAATTTACGTGAAGTGGTGAGAAAATGAATATGACAGCAACGATTCAGTTAAAAGGAAAAGATTTTTTAACGTTAGCGGACTATTCGAAGGAAGAAATTGAGTATTTGCTTCATTTGGGGCTTGAATTAAAAGAAAAGCAACAAAACGGCGAACGATACACGCCGCTAAGTGGCAAAACGCTCGCGATGATTTTTGAAAAGCCGTCAACGAGAACGCGCGTCTCATTTGAAGTTGGCATGGTTCAATTAGGGGGGCATGCGCTCCATTTAAGTAGCCGCGATTTGCAAATTGGACGTGGAGAAACGATTGCGGATACGGCGCGCGTATTATCGGAATATGTGGATGGGATTATGATTCGCACATTCGAGCATGAAAAAGTAGAGGAGCTTGCTCATTATGCAACGATTCCTGTCATTAATGGGTTAACGGATGATGACCATCCGTGCCAAGCGCTTGCTGATTTATTAACGATTTATGAAGTGAAAGGAAAACTTCAAGGGCTAAAGCTTGCCTACATCGGCGACGGAAACAATATGGCGCATGCGTTAATGCTTGCGGCGGCAAAAGTCGGCATGCATTGTGCGGTCGCTTCACCGAAAGGATATGAGCCGAAAGAAGCGGTTGTCAACGAAACGAAAAACATTGCAAGCGAAAGCGGTGCAACGATCGTTGTAACAAACGATCCGTATGAAGCGATTGTCGATGCAGACGTTGTATACACAGACGTATGGGCAAGCATGGGGCAAGAGGCGGAAGCGGACGAACGGATGCACATCTTCGCGCCGTTTCAAGTAAATGAAACGCTCGTTCAACAAGCGAAAAGCGATTTTATGTTTTTACATTGCTTGCCTGCTCACCGCGGCGAAGAAGTGACAGAAGGTGTGATTGATGGCGTGCGTTCGTACATTTTCCAACAAGCTGGAAACCGCCTTCATGCACAAAAAGCATTGCTCGTTTCGTTGCTGTAGCATTTGGATATCGATCCGTTATTTCTCATCATCGTTTTGAAACAAAACGGACATATTATGAAATGATCAGACGATGAGGAGGGATACGGATGGGACAAAGTCGACATTTTCGCCCCGGACAAAAAGCGCCAAACAACGGGATATATATTGAAATTGGCGAGACAGGAGATCAAGTGAAAAATCCGAAAAAATTAAAACTAAAAGCAGGTGACCGTTTCCCTGAAACGTCGAATCATAATCGGATATGGACGTACTTTCCAAAACCGTAAGCCATCCTTGCATAAGGGTGGCTTTCTCGTTATAATACGTAATAGATAAAGGTCAAAAAAAGTCAAAGTCAAAGGGGTGAGCGCGATGAATATGCAACAAATGACGGAAAAAGTGCAAGAGGCGTTCATGCAAGCGCAATCGTTAGCAGTAGAGAAGCAGCATCAGGAAGTGGACGTTGAACACGTTTGTGTCGCGCTTTTACAACAAGAAGATGGGCTTGCAAGGCGCATTTATGAAAAAATGTCTATTCCCGTTTCCCGTTTGTTAGATGAATGGAACAAACAGCTCAACAAAAAACCGCAAGTCATTTCTAGTTCGGAGGCCGGAAAAATATATGTCACGAGCCGTTTGCAACAATGGCTTGTTCGAGCGGAACAAGAAGCGAAACAAATGAAAGATGAATATATATCCGTTGAGCACTTGTTGCTTGCGCTCATTGACGACAAAGAAGCGAAACATATATTGTCGCGCTATCGAATTGAGCGAGAGAAACTATTACAAACGATTATGGACATAAGGGGGAATCAACGCGTGGTGAGTCCAAATCCGGAAGCGACATATGAAGCACTGCAAAAATACGGTCGCGATTTAGTAGCGGAAGTGAAAGCAGGAAAAATTGATCCAGTCATCGGCCGCGATAGCGAAATTCGCCGCGTCATTCGCATTTTATCGCGCAAGACGAAAAACAATCCGGTTTTAATTGGAGAGCCGGGCGTTGGAAAAACGGCGATCGTTGAAGGGCTTGCCCAACGTATCGTGCGTAAAGACGTGCCAGAGGGGTTAAAAGATAAAACGATTTTTGCGTTAGATATGAGTGCGCTTATTGCAGGGGCAAAGTTTCGCGGAGAGTTTGAGGAACGGTTAAAAGCGGTATTAAATGAAGTAAAGAAAAGCGAAGGGCGCATCATTTTATTTATTGATGAACTGCATACGATCGTCGGTGCGGGACGGACGGATGGGGCGCTTGATGCTGGGAATATGTTAAAACCGATGCTTGCGCGCGGAGAATTGCATTGTATTGGAGCAACGACGCTTGATGAATATCGTCAATATATTGAAAAAGACCCTGCGCTCGAACGCCGTTTCCAACAAGTGCTCGTGGAAGAGCCGACGGTAGAAGATACGATTTCGATTTTGCGCGGCTTAAAAGAGCGATTTGAAATTCATCACGGCGTGAACATTCATGACGGCGCGCTCGTTGCGGCGGCGACGTTGTCGGATCGTTACATTTCTGATCGCTTTTTGCCGGATAAAGCAATTGACCTCGTTGACGAAGCGTGTGCGATGATTCGAACGGAAATCGATTCGATGCCGACAGAGTTAGATGAAGTGATGCGAAAAATGATGCAGCTTGAAATTGAAGAAGCGGCGTTGAAAAAAGAGCAAGATGAAGCGAGCAAACAGCGCTTGCAATCGTTATCGCAAGAGCTCGCGAATTTGCGTGAAAAAGCAAATGCGATGAAAGCGCAATGGGAAAAAGAAAAAGAAGCGATTCAACAAGTGCGTGCGTTGCGTGAGCAGTTAGAAAAAGCGAAGCGCGAGTTAGAAGAAGCGGAAAACAATTACGATTTAAATAAAGCGGCAGAATTGCGCCACGGACGCATTCCGCAACTTGAAAAACAATTAAAACAGCTAGAAGAAACAGAAAAAGAGCGACGGTTGTTGCGCGAAGAAGTAACGGAGGAAGAAATCGCGACAATCGTGTCAAAATGGACGGGCATTCCGGTGACAAAACTTGTTGAAGGCGAACGCGAAAAGTTGTTGCGCTTAACGGACATTTTACATGAGCGCGTCATCGGACAAGATGAGGCGGTACAATTCGTGAGCGATGCGGTGTTGCGCGCACGCGCTGGCATGAAAGATCCAAATCGTCCGATCGGTTCATTTCTTTTCCTCGGTCCGACAGGTGTCGGAAAAACAGAATTGGCGAAGGCGTTAGCGGAAGCGCTTTTCGATAGCGAAGAACAAATGATTCGCATCGACATGTCAGAATATATGGAAAAACATGCAGTTTCTCGTTTAATCGGCGCGCCTCCAGGATATGTTGGCTACGAAGAAGGGGGACAGTTGACGGAGGCGGTGCGCAGAAAGCCGTATGCGGTCATTTTGCTTGATGAAATCGAAAAAGCGCATCCGGAAGTGTTTAACATTTTACTACAAATGTTAGACGACGGTCGCATGACGGATTCGCAAGGAAGAACGGTCGATTTTAAAAATACAGTCGTCATTATGACGTCAAATATTGGCTCGCATACGTTGTTAGAAGCGGTCGATGCGCATGGAGACATAAGCGAAGAAGCGCGCGAACAAGTGTTGAAACAATTGCGGGCGCATTTTAGACCAGAGTTTTTAAACCGAGTAGACGACATTGTACTATTTAAACCGTTAACCGCACGCGAAGTGAAAAGCATTGTGGATAAGTTTATGAAACAATTAGAGGAGCGACTTGCGGAACGACATATGACGATTACGTTAACGGACGAAGCGAAGACGTACATTGCGACACATGGGTTTGACCATGTGTACGGCGCTCGCCCGCTCAAACGGTTTATTCAAAAACATATTGAAACGAAGCTTGCGCGTGAAATCATTGCGGGACGTATTGGAGACTACGACACCGTCACGATTGATATCGAAGGAGACGAATTGGTCGTAAAAAAAGGATAAACGGACGTATGCCGTTTATCCTTTCTTAATGATGCACAGGTTCGTTCGGAATGAGTTGTGCAATCAATAAAATGAGAACGGTTGCAACGACTGCTAATGTTGTGCCTGTTTCGAAATGGTACGCCACGCCGATCATCGAGCTCACGACGTATGTCACCATGTTTACTAATAAAAACGTCCAGAAAAACGTCCAAAAAATACGCATGCCATTCCCTCCTTTACACTCTTTTTTATCTTAACATAAATGGTGAAGAGACGAAAACGAAAAATTGCAACGCCTAGTACACGAAAAAGAAAATCGCATACGATATATTGTACAATGATGTGCTTAAGGTGGACGATTATGACAGAGAAGCAACGATTTTTCCAATTCAGCGAGCAATGGTGTGTGATTCATGTCCCAGACCGACCAAACGGATTTGCCTTACTTCTTTTAGGAGACGTATCCCACTTCGTCGATGACAAAACGAGCTTATGGATGCAACATATTGGGAAAAACAAGTTGTTAAACGATTTATTACAACATGGCTATACGATTTTTTACTCACATTTGTACGGCGCCAATTGGGGAAGTCAAAAAGCGGTCAAACTAGCCAAACAGCTTATTTATTATGTGTTAAAAACGGAAATTTTAAATGAGCGCATTTATGTGTTAGCAGAAGGAATGGGGGCGCTTGTCGCCTTGCAGTTGATGAACGATTTACGCGATCAAATACGTGCGATTGCGCTATTAAATCCTTGTTTGCACTTACAGGCACAACTGCAATATGAAAAAGAGCATAAATTTTTTTATAAACGGTTCATGCGTCAATTAAAGCAAGCGTACGGAACAACAGAAGAGGAATTGGATCTCCCTCCGCTTTATGCTCCAACCGTACCGATGAAAATTTGGCAAGTGTCAGGAGTGAATCCATATCCTCCAACGATTCATGCAAGAGCGTATGCACAAGCGTTTGGCGTCCCTGTTTCATATCATTTGCCTGAAAAAACATATACGTTTGCGCAAGCCGTTCACGCGTTTTATGAACAATATAACGACGTATAGTCCCCATACACATGGGGATTTTTTCTTTACCGATAAGAAAGAAAGCAAGTAAAATAAAAAATGAGACGGAAAAAGGAGTGTTGCATGTTGATGTGGCGATATACATATTTCATTTTTGCACTACTTTTTATTTTATCTGCTTGCGCTCCTGCCCAATTATCATCGGGGAATGTACAAAAAGTCGGTTTGCTCGTTTCGGATACGATTGATGATCAAGTGTGGGGAACGAAAGGGTATAAAGGATTGCTTCGCATTCAAGCGAAGTTTGATGCGCAAGTGTTTTATCGCGAAGGGGTAAATTCAAAAGCAGCGGCGGCACATGCGGTAAAACAATTTCACCAAAAAGGCGTCACCTTAATTTTTGGTCATGGAAGCGAGTATGGGGAGTATTTCGATGAGATCGCAGATCAATATCCGAATATTCATTTTGTGTTTTTTAACGGAGAGGCGAAAAAGAAAAATGTAACGAGCTTCAATTTCGCTGGGCATGCGATGGGGTTTTTTGGCGGCATGGTAGCGGGGCATATGACGAAAACGAACAAAATTGGCGTCATTGCCGCATTTGAATGGCAGCCGGAAGTGGACGGCTTTTTCGAAGGGGTGTTATATGAGAACGGAAATGCTCACGTCGACGTACAATATGTACAAAGTTGGGATGACATCGATACGGCCATAGCCATTGCCGAACGAATGATTGCTGAAGGGGTGGATGTCGTATATCCGGCCGGCGATAAATTTAGCGTACCAGTGATTGAAAAAATGAAAGAGCACGGTCTTTATGCGATTGGTTACGTAACGGATCAAGCAGATTTAGGGGAACGAACGGTACTAACGAGCACCGTCCAACATGTCGATGCGCTATATGAACTTGTTGCGAAAAAATTTATCGATGGGGAATTAACGTCTGGAACGACATATGTTGATTTTCAAGACGGTGTCGTCGAACTCGGAACGTTTAGCCCGCTTGTCGATAAGCCTTTCCAACAAAAAATAACAAAAGCAATTAAACGATATAAAGCAACAGGAAAATTGCCGAATGAGTAGGGGGGAGGGTGTGAATGAAAGAGGAATTAAAAAAGAAAATTGATGGTTTCTTTATCCAACTTTTTGAGGTGTTAGATGGGATAAATAACGACCAGCAAGAAGAAGAGGCTTTGCAATATGTGGAATGGATGTTGAAAAAAGCTCAATTGCGCTATAAAGAAAAAAACAAAAAGCATAATTTCCCCATTCTATATCGTCGAATTTACTGGGCGCACTTAGGAGTCAATGTTGGACATGAAGAAGACAAGCATCGTCCTGTTTTAATTATTCGCTCAGAAAAAAATTCTCCGTTATGTGCGGTCGTTCCTTTAACGACGCAAAGGCTGAATGATGGATTTTGGTATCATATTGATTTAGAAGGGTTAAACAACACCGCTTTAGTGGAACATTTCCGTGTCATTTCAAAAGATCGAATCGATCGCCCATTGCGTAAAAGAGGAGATTTTGCAACAGTCTCAAATAAAGACATGGATAAAATTTTAACAGAGATTAAACGACTTTATACTACTTCCCCTGCTTTGAGAAAGTAATTGTACATAGATGAAAACTTGACATACATGTTACAAAACCATTATAATGAGAATACATTACATGTTCGTAACGGTTTGTTACGTGTATCATTACGCATTCCGAGAGACAGCCTAGTTCGGTTGTCTCTCGTTTTTTATTCCCCCATTATGAAAAAATGCTTATGCAAATATTTAACGAATGTGCATATACTATATATACATTACGCAATCCGCAGTTTAACGCTGCGTATATGATGACGCATGCGGGCTTGAAAATAAGCCCGCATTTTTTTATTGCATGAAATGAAAAAAGAAAGTAAAATTAGTACCAAGTAATAAAGTTTGATAATAAAAGGAGACGATATTTCCGTGAGTGCAGGAATTATTGGAATTGGACGATATTTGCCGAAACGTATTGTGACGAATAAAGAATTAGAACAACGAATGGATACGTCAGATGAATGGATTCGGACGCGCACAGGGATTGAAGAGCGGCGCATTGCCTCAAATGATATGGATACGTCCGATATGGGTTATATCGCAGCAAAGCGCGCTCTTGATGATGCGGGCATTTCTCCTGAACAAATTGATCTCATTTTAGTGGCGACGGTGACGCCGGATCGCGCTTTTCCATCTGTCGCATGTATGTTGCAAGAAAAGCTTGGAGCGGTGCATGCAGCGGCGCTTGACGTAAGCGCGGCATGTGCAGGGTTTATGTATGCGATGGTAACCGCGAAACAATTTATTGAAACGAATACGTACAAATACGTGCTTGTCGTTGGTGTAGAGAAATTATCAAAAATCGTCGATTGGAGCGATCGAAATACGGCGGTGTTGTTTGGAGACGGCGCAGGAGCTGTCGTGATGGGAGAAGTTTCAGAAGGACGCGGCATCGTATCGTTTGAACTTGGAGCAGACGGTACAGGCGGAAAATATTTATATCAAGACGATTATGTAGTCATGAACGGACGGGAAGTGTTTAAGTTTGCGGTGCGCCAAATGGGCGAGTCATGCATTCGCGTATTAGAAAAAGCAGGATTGACGAAAGCGGACGTCGATTTTTTAATTCCGCATCAGGCGAACATTCGCATTATGGAGGCGGCACGCGAACGGCTCGAACTTCCTGTTGATCGTATGTCGATTACAGTGAATAAATACGGAAATACATCCGCTGCTTCCATTCCGATTTCACTTGTAGAAGAAGTGGAAGCCGGACGCATTCAAGATGATGACCTTATCATTATGGTTGGCTTTGGCGGTGGATTAACGTGGGGCGCTATTGCATTGCGCTGGGGCAAATAACGATGGTATGATGAAACAAAGGAGTGATGAGTGGTGAAAAAAAGACGAGTCGTCGTCACGGGATTAGGGGCTGTCACACCGTTAGGAAATGATGTTGAAACGACATGGAAAAACATCGTTGCTGGACAATCCGGCATCGGTCCGCTCACACGGTTAAACGCGGACGATTTTCCTGCGAAAGTAGCAGCGGAAGTAAAAGATTTTCAAGTGGAACAATTTATCGATAAAAAAGAAGCGCGCAAAATGGATCGATTTACGCAATATGCGGTCGCCGCTTCCATGATGGCAGTAAAAGATGCAAATTTACAAATTACGGAGGATAACGCTGCGCGCGTCGGCGTATGGATCGGTTCAGGTATCGGCGGGATGGAAACGTACGAAGAACAGCTGAAAACGTTTTTAGAAAAAGGATATCGTCGCGTCAGCCCGTTTTTCGTTCCGATGATGATTCCGGATATGGCGGCCGGGCAAGTGTCGATTATGCTTGGGGCAAAAGGAATAAACTCATGTACGGTCACCGCTTGTGCGACAGGAACGAACTCGATTGGCGATGCGTTTAAAGTCATTGAGCGTGGCGATGCCGATGTGATGATTACAGGCGGAACAGAAGCGCCAATTACACATATGGCATTTGCCGGATTTAGCGCAGCGAAAGCGCTCTCGTTTAATCCGGACCCAAAAACAGCGTGCCGTCCATTTGATCAACATCGCGACGGATTTATTATGGGCGAAGGGGCTGGCATTATTATTTTAGAAGAACTAGAACATGCGTTAAAACGAGGTGCGCGCATTTATGCTGAAATTGTGGGCTACGGTGCGACAGGCGATGCGTATCATATTACCGCTCCAGCACCTGGCGGAGAAGGCGGTGTGCGTGCGATGCGTCAAGCGCTTCATGATGCAAATATGCAACCAGAGGACATCGATTACATTAACGCGCACGGCACGAGCACAGAGTATAACGATAAATATGAAACGATGGCGATTAAAGAAGTATTTGGCGAACACGCATACAAACTAGCTGTCAGCTCGACGAAATCGATGACGGGACATTTGCTTGGCGCAGCAGGTGCTGTTGAAGCGATTTTCTCTATTTTATCGATTCACGACGGCGTCATTCCGCCAACGATTAATTACGAAACACCAGATCCAGAATGCGACTTAGATTACGTGCCGAACGTGGCACGCAAACAACATGTGCGTGCGGTATTAAGCAACTCGCTCGGCTTTGGTGGACATAATGCAACGATTATTTTCAAAAAATATGAAGGATGAGGTTCGCCTCATCCTTTTTCACATTTTCCTTTCGTTTATCGTACAATGCGATAACGAAAGGAGGAGTGTCATGGGAGTGGTAAATACGAAAGATTGGTTTGTCGATGATCGATGGCGAAAAAAAATAAAAGAAGATGTGCAACGCCATTTATTTGCGCACGGCATGGCTCGGCGCAACCAACATGATACGATGAAACAGCTCGCAGAAAAAAACGTATGGGCGTTTGTCGCCAAAAAGTTCACAGAACTCCAAAAAGAGTGGGATGGCCCAGATGTGCCTGTATTTATTTTCCCTGCTGATGCCACAAACCGTTCTCTACAACATGAATTTGGTGGAAAATCAGGCGTCGCTTTTCGCGATCAACTATTTTTATTTTTGCTTCCTCACGTATCGAACGAACATATTTATGCCCTGCTTATTCACGAATATAACCACGTTTGTCGTTTACATGCTGATCCGAAAGACGAGCGCGACTATACGCTTCTTGATCGCATCGTGATGGAAGGATTAGCAGAACATGCGGTGAAGGAGCGACTCGGAAGCGAATATGTCGCAACATGGACGACATATTATACAGAAGAACAACTAAAGCAATGGATGAAAAAATGGATGATTCCAAACCTCTCTACTCGGCCAGACGATGCTCGTTACCGCGCGCTTTTATACGGTTCAGCATTTTATCCGCGCATGCTTGGTTATGCGGTCGGATATATGGTCGTCAAGCGAGCGCTAGAAAAAAAGACGATGATGGAGCTACTTTCAATGAAATCAGAAGAAATTTTTTTTATGTAACGCATCGTTTGCATGCTTGTTCATACATATAGTAGTGGACAAGGGGGACTGGCGAATGCGTTTCTTTTTTTATTTGCTTGGGTTTGGGATGTCGGTCATTGGCGGGACGACGATGATTGCGTATTTAAATATTATGGCATCACGTTCAGATTGGAAAGAATATCTCGTGTTTATTAGCACAAAAGTGGAATGTTACTTTTTGCCGATCGGTTTGTTTATGACGTGGTTAAGCATTTATTTTCCGTCTCATGACGATGGTTAAATTTAGGGTGAAATGGAATAAAATGAACGACCTCTGACCATACTGTGAACAAATCGTTCGAAGTGAGGGGTTATGCATGTTATATCTTCACGATGTTTGGGTGAATTGGTTTGAAGGGGAAGAAAACGGGTATAACGTTTGCCACTTTTATGAGTGGAGAAAAGATGATGCGATTGAGCTGTTAGATCAAGTGCCTGTATTAAAAGTGAGCCCACAGCTGTTTCGTTACTTAGAAAATAGTTTGTCGGAAATTCCGAAGCCGCTGCTTGAAGATGTATATCAAAAAGCGTACGTGCGCAAAAATCATGAGCGCATCCAGCTTGATTATTGTTTTATTGCGACAGATGGTTGTGGCATTGTGGCAATTGATACGATTGGCTATCATATTCCGATTCGAAAAAGCCGGCTCATTCCACGCCAAGAACAGCTCGTTTATGAGATGGTCAAAGAACAAGATGTGCGCATATATCCATTTCAACAAAGTGAAAAAGAATATCATATTTTATCGCCGCATCCTGCATTGATGAGCGGATTAACGCGCAAAGAGCGGCAATTGAAGCAACTATTATTTATGGCGCTTGACCAGTTGTACGGAACGAAAAATGTCGCTGAAGTGCGCTATTGGTACACCGAATGGGCGCCAGAAAAGTATGCATACATTCAACAAATGTCGTTTGAAGAAGCGTGGAACGGTTTGTATGAAGAAGCGAAATACGGATGGTCAGAGCGGCACGTTCATTTATGCGAACGGCTCGTCAAAGGACAACCTTTTTTTGAGAAACTATGGGAAATGGAACAAGAGCCGAAAGTGAATTAAAAAACTCAGCCCGCGTGGAGCTGAGTTTTTTATCGTCTTTTTCTTCCTAAACCGATGGCGTTTTCCATTTTCTTTAACATTTTACTTGCGACGCGGTTTGCTTTTTCGGCTCCTTCATCTAAAATGTCATCTAGTTTCGAGCTTTCCATGAGCTCGTAATATTTTTCTTGAATTGGCGTTAATGCGTCAATAATAACTTGAGCGACATCGGCTTTAAACTCCCCGTACCCTTTTCCAGCATATCGTTCTTCTAATCGCTCGATCGGTTCGTTTGCTAAAATGGAGTAAATCGTTAATAAGTTCGATACGCCCGGTTTATTTTCTTTATCATAGCGAATGACGCCTTCTGAGTCTGTGACGGCGCTTTTTACTTTTTTCTCGATCGTTTTCGCATCATCAAGCAACGTAATGTACGATTTTTGGTTCGGATCGGATTTGCTCATTTTTTTCGTCGGGTCAGTGAGCGACATAATGCGAGCGCCGATTTTCGGAATGCGTGCTTCTGGGATCGTGAAAATGTCTCCATATCGTTTATTAAATCGCTCCGCTAAATCGCGCGTGAGCTCAATATGTTGTTTTTGATCTTCACCGACAGGAACGATGTCTGTCGAGTAAAGTAAAATGTCGGCTGCCATAAGTGGCGGATACGTTAACAACCCAGCGCTTACGGCTTCTTTTCCAGCAGATTTGTCTTTAAATTGCGTCATGCGCTCTAATTCGCCAATGTAGGCGATGCATTGTAAAATCCAGCCCGCTTGCGCATGCGCAGGCACTTCGGACTGAATAAATAACGTTGATTTGTTCGGATCAATGCCGACCGCTAAATAAAAGGCAGCTAAGCTGCGAATGTTTTTCCGAAGCGCTAGCCGATCTTGCGGAACGGTAATCGCATGTTGATCGACGATACAAAAGTAGCAGTTATAATCGTCTTGTAGTTCAACAAATTGTTTCATCGCTCCAATATAGTTGCCGAGCGTAATGACACCGCTTGGTTGAATACCTGAAAAAATCGTCTTCATCGAATCACTCCTTTTCATTTTTTGACAATAAAAAAAGTCCTATCATCTTTAGGGACGATAGAACCGTGGTGCCACCCTAGTTATTGTCGTTGCGACAATCACTTTGCCCATGCGTATGCATGGCGCCTTTGTAACGTAAGGCAAACGTTCAAGCCTACTTTTTTTCAACTTGAATGCTCGAAAGCCCATTCCATACAACTAGCGGCTTGTTCGCACCGTCCACAAGCTCTCTGAACGCCTCGTTATATGTACTATTCTTTGTCATCGCATCGGTTTTCTTTTATCTTACAATATTTATCGTTTACTTGGCAAGGGAGCGACATTTGTGACAAAGTCTTTACAAATTGAAAACGTTTTTATAAAATAAACATGCAATTTTTATTGCATGTTTAGGAAAAATGAAATAAAATTTTCAAACGTGAACGCTTTAATTTATTAATATAAAAAAGAAACAGGAAACTATTTTTAAAAATAATCATCAAAGTTTTCTTGCAATAAATTTTTAAACTATTTATAATAAGCTTAACAAGCAAACCGTTTAACAAATTTGTAACATTTACTTAACAATTGCTCCTAATTTGTATGAGGGAAGGCAGCGCTCATTACATAAGGGTGGGCTTTTTGCGTGAATTTTTTTAAGAAAATTCACATGATGTACAATATAAAAAGTCAGACTATTTAGTAAAAATATTCTTTTCTACAAATTGGGGCATTGACGAGTAAATGTGCAAGTTTGTTAAAATGGAGCTTGGGAAAAATATATTTAGGGGGGAAATCCATTGAAGAAAAGACTTTCACTTTTATTTAGCCTCATGTTAGTGTTGAGTCTTTTCCTTGCAGCGTGTGGTGGATTTGATAAAAAAGAATCTACTGACACGAAAGAAGGAGGAGACAAAAAAGCGGAAGTTCCGCAAGAACTACGCATCAACATTAACACAGAGCCATTCTCTTTGCATCCAGGTTTAGCGAATGACTCTACGTCTGGTACAGTATTGCGCCAAACATTCGAAGGTTTAACAGTCATTAAAGACGGTAAACCAGAATTGGCTGCTGCAGAGAAATATGAAGTTTCTGATGATTTAACAACATACACATTCACATTACGCGATGCAAAATGGACAAACGGTGACCCTGTGACAGCGCATGACTTTGAATATGCGTGGAAATGGGCACTTGATCCGCAAAACCAATCTCAATACGCTTACCAACTTTACTACATTAAAAACGGTCAAGCGTTTAACGAAGGAAAAGCGAAAGCTGAAGATGTTGGTGTCAAAGCACTTGACGACAAAACATTACAAGTGACACTTGAAAACCCAACACCTTATTTCTTAGAGTTAACAGCGTTTTACACGTACTATCCAGTAAACAGCAAAATTGCGAAACAAAATCCAGATTGGTATAAAAATGCTGGTGACCAGTACACTTCCAATGGTCCATTCAAAATGGTATCATGGGAGCATAACAGCAAAATCGTTCTTGAAAAGAACGAAAACTACTGGGATGCAGATAATGTAAAATTAACAAAAATTGAAATGGTTATGGTTAACGATCCGAACACAGAACTTTCGATGTTCAACAACGGTGAGTTGGATTGGGCTGGTTCGCCAACTGGTAACTTACCAACTGATGCGTTACCACAATTGAAACAAGAAGGAAAACTAAATGTGCAACCGATTGCGGGTACGTATTGGTACAAATTCAACACAGAAAAACCACCGTTAAACAACATCAATATTCGTAAGGCGCTCACATATGCGATTGACCGTAAAGCGATCGTAGAGAACATTACAAAAGGTGAGCAAGTGCCAGCAATGGCAGCAGTACCACCAACGATGTTCCCTGAGAACACAAAAGGGTACTTCAAAGATAACGATGTTGAAAAAGCAAAAGAGCATTTACAAAAAGGTCTTCAAGAGCTTGGTTTGAAAGATGTGAAAGAATTACCACCAATCACATTGTCATTCAATACATCTGAAGCACATGCGAAAATTGCTCAAGCAATTCAAGATATGTGGAAGAAAAACTTAGGTATTGAAGTCAAACTTGAAAACGCAGAATGGAACGTTTACATCGACAAGTTGCATTCTGGTGACTACCAAATCGGACGTATGGGTTGGTTAGGCGACTTTAACGATCCGATCAACTTCTTAGAGTTGTATCGTGACAAAAAAGGTGGAAACAACGATACAAACTGGGAAAATCCAAAATATAAGCAGTTGTTGATCGATTCACAAAAAGAAAAAGATCCTGAAAAACGCATTCAAATGTTAAAAGAAGCAGAAGCAATCTTAATGGATGAGCTTCCAATTGCACCAATTTACTTCTATACAAATACTTGGGTGCAAAAAGAAAACTTAAAAGGCGTTCAATTATCAGGTCTTGGAGAAGTTCAGTTCAAATGGGCATACTTTGAATAAAAAGGTGAATGATGAAGGTATATGGGGTGTCCCATATACCTTCATTTCACGATATAGAACATTTGTAAAAAATGGAGGTGTTTCAATATGTTGCGGTATATAGGCAGACGTTTGCTTTATATGTTGCTATCGCTATTTTTAATTATTACAGCTACATTTTTCTTAATGAGAGCCGCACCGGGCGGACCATTTTCTGGTGAGAAACAACTTCCACCAGAAATTGAAAAAAATTTAAATGAGTTTTATGGATTAGATCGACCATGGTATGAGCAATATGTCGATTATTTAACATCAATTGCTCAATGGGATTTCGGACCTTCATTTAAATATAAAGGGCAAACCGTTAACGATCTAATTAATAATGGCTTCCCTGTATCATTCTTTCTAGGAATGGAAGCATTATTTATTGCAGTTGGTATGGGCGTATTGCTCGGAATTATTGCTGCATTGAATCATAATAAATGGCAAGATTATGCAGCAATGATTTTTGCTGTAATGGGAATTTCTGTACCGAGCTTTATTATGGCTTCGTTACTTCAATATGTTTTAGCAATTAAACTTGGTGTTTTCCCAGTTGCTCGTTGGGAGTCGTTTATGCACACGATTTTGCCAGCGGTCGCTTTAGCTACAGGACCGACAGCGTTTATCGCACGTTTAACTCGCTCAAGCATGCTTGAAGTGTTAAGCAACGACTATATTCGAACAGCGAAAGCAAAAGGATTGTCTCGCACGCAAATTACAGTGCGTCATGCGATTCGAAATGCATTATTGCCTGTTGTTTCATATCTCGGTCCATTATCTGCTGGGGTTATTACAGGTAGTTTCGTCATTGAGAAAATTTTCGGTATCCCAGGGTTAGGAAGTCACTTCGTATTAAGCATTTCTAACCGCGACTATACAGTTATTATGGGGGTAACGGTGTTTTACAGCATCATTTTATTAGCAGCGATTTTACTTGTAGATATTGCCTACGGATTAATTGATCCTCGCATTAAATTAGCCGGTGGGAAGAAAGGAGAGTAACTATGCAGCAAATTCCAAAAGAAATGTTTCAGCCTGCATCGGTTGATTTAAGTGAAGCGGAAAAAATTTCGAAGCCAAGCCTTTCGTTTTGGAAAGATGTATCGATCCGTTTCCGTAAAAATAAATTAGCGATGTTTGGTCTTGTTTTGCTTTTTCTCCTTATATTTATGGCGATTTTTGGACCGATGATGACACCGTATGACTATCGAACAAACGATTTAATGAATACAAATCAGCCTCCATCTGCTGAACATTGGTTTGGGACAGATGAGCTTGGACGCGATATTTTTGCACGTACATGGTACGGTGCCCGCATTTCACTGTTTATCGGTGTTGCTGCAGCGCTTATTGATTTGTTTATCGGTGTGTTATGGGGAGGAATTGCTGCCTTTCGTGGTGGACGTACAGACGAAGTTATGATGCGTATTGCCGATATTTTATGGGGTGTTCCGTACTTGCTTTTAGTTATTTTGTTAATGGTTGTATTGGAGCAAGGATTAGGAACGATGATTTTGGCCATGACGATTACAGGTTGGATTAACATGGCGCGCATTGTGCGTGGACAAGTACTTCAGTTGAAAAATCAAGAATACGTTCTTGCAGCACAAACGTTAGGGGCAAGCACGTCACGTATTATGTTTAGACATTTAATTCCAAATACCATGGGTCCAATCCTTGTAACGATGACGTTAACGATTCCTTCCGCTATTTTTACTGAGGCGTTTTTAAGCTATCTCGGTCTTGGTGTTCCGCAGCCGCTTGCAAGTTGGGGAACGATGGCTTCTGACGGTGTATCAGCATTACAATATTATCCATGGCGCTTATTCTTCCCAGCGACGATGATCTGCTTAACGATTTTTGCGTTTAACGTTGTTGGTGATGGATTGCGCGATGCATTAGATCCAAGATTGCGTAAGTAAAGAGGGGTGAGGACATGGAGAAATTGCTTGAAGTAAAAAACTTAGAAGTATCCTTTCAAACGTATGGTGGAGAAGTACAAGCAGTTCGCGGCGTAAGCTTTCACGTCAATAAAGGTGAAACGCTTGCGATTGTAGGTGAATCGGGATCAGGAAAAAGTGTTACATCGCAAACGATTATGCGCCTCATTCCGATGCCGCCTGGAAAAATCAAAAACGGTCAAATTTTATTTAATGGGGAAGACCTCGTGAAAAAGACCGATAAAGAAATGGAACAAATTCGCGGAAAAGATATCGGGATGATTTTCCAAGATCCGATGACATCATTAAACCCGACAATGAAAGTCGGTAAGCAAATTATGGAAGTTCTCATCAAACATCAAAATATGTCACCAGCGCAAGCAAAAGAACGTGCGATTGAGTTATTAAAACTTGTTGGTATTCCGATGCCTGAAAAACGTGTTAACCAATACCCACACGAGTTTTCTGGTGGAATGAGACAACGTGCAATGATTGCCGTAGCGCTTGCATCTAATCCGAAGTTACTCATTGCTGATGAGCCGACGACAGCGCTAGACGTGACGATCCAAGCGCAAATTTTAGAGTTAATGAAAGACTTGCAAAAGAAGATGGGTACGTCCATTATTTTTATTACCCATGACTTAGGCGTTGTTGCAAATATGGCAGATCGCGTCGCTGTTATGTATGCAGGAAAAATTGTCGAAATGGGAACGGTCGATGAAATTTTCTATGACCCACGCCATCCGTACACATGGGGTCTACTTGCATCGATGCCAAGCTTAGATAGCGATGATAAAAAGGAGTTAGCTGCCATTCCAGGTTCGCCACCGGATTTAACAAATCCACCGAAAGGGGACGCTTTTGCGCCACGCAACCCGTATGCAATGCGTATCGATTTTGAACAAGAGCCACCGTTATTTAAAATTTCTGATACACACTATGCGGCAACATGGTTGCTACATCCGGATGCACCGAAAGTGGAGCCACCTGAAGCAGTAAAAAAACGGTTGCGTAAACTCTCCTCAAACTACGATAAACCGATGATTGTAAAGGAGAGTGAGTAAAAAATGGCACAACAAAAACAAAAACTCGTTGAAGTGAAAAACTTAAAACAATATTTTAAAGTCGGTAAAGGCCAAGTCGTTAAAGCCGTTGACGATGTCACGTTTGATATTTATAAAGGAGAAACGCTCGGTCTCGTTGGTGAGTCGGGATGCGGAAAGTCGACGACAGGGCGCACAATTATTGGGTTATATGAAGCAACAGGCGGCGAAGTGTTGTTTAACGGGTTAAGCGTGCATCGGAAAAAGTCAGCGAAAGAAGCGAAAGAGTTAAAACGGAAAATGCAAATGATTTTCCAAGATCCGTATGCGTCATTAAACCCGCGAATGACTGTTGCGGATATTATTGCAGAAGGAATCGATATTCACGGCTTAGCATCGTCGAAAGAAGAGCGCATGAACCGCGTATATGAACTGCTTGAGACGGTTGGATTAAACCGTGAACATGCGAACCGTTATCCGCATGAGTTTTCAGGCGGTCAGCGTCAGCGGATCGGCATTGCGCGCGCGCTTGCGGTCGAGCCAGAATTTATTATTGCCGATGAGCCAATTTCGGCGTTAGACGTATCGATTCAAGCGCAAGTTGTCAACTTAATGAAAAAGTTGCAACGCGAAAAAGGATTGACGTATTTATTTATCGCCCACGACTTGTCGATGGTGAAATACATTAGCGACCGAATTGGCGTCATGTATTTCGGAAAAATGGTTGAGCTTGCGGATGCGGAAGAATTGTATCGAAATCCGATTCATCCGTATACGAAGTCGCTTTTATCTGCCATTCCGCATCCAGATCCAGAAACGGAGCGGACGCGTAAACGTATCATTTACGATCCGACGCAACATAACTATAAAGAAGGCGAAGACGTGCGCATGCGCGAAATTACGCCAGGTCATTTCGTCTATTGCTCAGAAGCAGAGTATGAAAAATATAAAGCGATGTACAGCTAATCTCTCGTTTGAGAGATTAGCTTTTTTCGTTTGATGTACTAAAGTATTATACAATATTTTGATTCGTTTGACTATTTTGTTTTTAAAAAAAGCCCCGAGATTATCTCGAAGCTTTTTTTCCGCCAACTGTTTTCCAGCCGGTTTGAATATGTTCACTCATCGCTGTATGTAACCGCTTTTTTTGTCCACCAAATATGTTTTCACCGATGCCGTTTAAAATGACACCCATAAGCGCGGTGATGCCGATGACTAAAATGGCAACAATCGTAAAGTCAATAAAAAATTGCGCCATACAAAAAACCCCCTTTGTTTGCCATGTCTATTTTTATTGTAGAGAAAATTTCAAATGAAAGCAACGAAAAATGAAACCATTTATATCGGACAACCGTATATTATATGTGTGAAGTGAAAAAAAGGTGTATCTTTCTAAACTTTTTTGTTGTATAATGTACGTTGTAAAGTTTTTTAAACTCATTTTAAAATAAGATGTGTTTTAATACAGAAAACTATGGAAGCAACCCATTTTTAAGGGAGTGATATATATGGTCATCGTGTACTCATCGCCAAGTTGCACGTCTTGCCGAAAAGCGAAAGCATGGTTAGAAGAGCATAACATTCCGTATAAAGAGCGTAACATTTTTGCGGAACCGTTAACGATTGAAGAAATTAAAAGCATTTTGCGCATGACAGAAAACGGAACGGATGAAATTATTTCAACGAGATCGAAAATTTTTCAAAAGCTAAACATTCAAGTCGACTCGTTGCCGTTACAAGATTTGTATGAAATTATTCGCCAACATCCAGGATTGTTGCGCCGTCCGATTATTATGGACGAAAAGCGTCTGCAAGTTGGCTACAACGAAGATGAAATTCGCCGCTTTTTACCGAGAAAAGTGCGGACGTATCAATTGCGTCAAGCACAGCAGCTCGTCAACAGCAAAGGCTTAGCGTAACGTACACGCTAAGCCTTTTATAATAATGGGGAAAGAAGACGAGCGGTTGATTCAGCGATGCGCATCCAAAGCGGGCGCTGCTGAAATTGGGCTATATCAATTTTTGATGAATGATGAAAATCGTTCATAAAATCATTGACTAACGTTTGTACGCTTGGCGTTTGATATAAAAATGCGTTTACTTCAAAGTTTAAATGGAAGCTGCGCATATCCATATTCGCTGTGCCGATCGAAGCGAGTTCCCCGTCTACGACGATAATTTTGCTGTGCATAAACCCTTTTTCATATTCGTAAATCGTTGCTCCTGCTTCTAATAATTCAGGAAAGTAAGAGCGGGAAGCGTAAAAAACAATTTTTTTATCTGGTCGCTTCGGCACAAGAAGCCGCACATCAATACCGCTTAATGCCGCCACTTTTAACGCCGTTAAAATATCTTCATCTGGAATGAAATATGGAGAGGCGATCCAAATGGAACGTTGAGCCGATGTAATCATCGCAAAAAATAAATGTTTAATGACTTCCCACTTCGTATCCGGTCCACCAGCGACAAGCTGAACGCCTCCGAGCGCATCATCAGCGACGGTCGGAGCGCTTAAATAGTTCAACGTCAATAATTGTTGCCCAGTCATGTAGTACCAATCTTGTAAAAAAATAAGTTGCAACGTGCGAACGGCTTCACCGGAAATGAGTAAATGCGTATCGCGCCAAAAGCCAAAATATTCGTTTTTCCCTAAATATTCGTCGCCAATATTTAACCCGCCGACAAAACCGACTTTTCCGTCAATGACGATAATTTTGCGATGGTTGCGGAAGTTGATCGTATTGTTTAAAAACGGCAAGCGAACAGGGGAGAATGGAATCATATCGACGCCTGCTTCGCGCATTTCCTGTATGTACGTTTTCGATAGTTTCCAACTTCCGACAGCATCGTACAAAAAGCGGACGTGTATCCCTTTTTTTGCTTTCGCCATTAATATGTGCTTTAGTCGTTGACCGATGTCGTCATCGCGCACGATGTAATATTCAAGATGAATGTGATGCTCTGCTTTTTCTAATTCCGCAAAAATGGCGGCAAACGTTTCTTCTCCATTCGTTAACACGCGTGTTTTTGTCGCCGTAGAGATTGACTCTTGCGTCAATCGTTTCGCTAGTTGTAACAACGGTTGTTGATGAGGTTTCATATACAGTTTTCGCTCTTGATCGGCACGATTTGTTTCAAGTTTGCGAAACGTTTGTTCATCAAGCAATGCCTTTTTTCGAAAAAGTCGTTTTTTGCGATAATTTTGCCCGAAAAATAAATAAAAAATAAAGCCGACGAGCGGAAAACTGCCGAACAAAACGAGCCATGTGAGCGTTTTTGTCGGATGGCGGTTTTCTAAAAAGATGACGAATGAAATAAAAATGACTGACAAGGTGACAAATAAGCTGAACGTTCCGAGCAGCCAGCCTTCCCAATAGTCTTTCGTTATCGTTAAAAAGCCGATGAAAATAAGGATAAACAGTGCCACTTTTAAAGCATTTCTCATGTCTCGTTCACCTAACCTTACGGAAAAAAAGCCGATTTCAAGCAATTGAAATCGGCGTTATGAGTTTGGAAAATGTTTTGCGATCATCGTTAGCGCTTGTTCTTCGATGACGACTTTTCCGTATTCTTCAAGACGATGAATCGTCATTTGGGAATCTTGCCCATATTCAAGCAATATGCTTAACATATTGTCAATGTCGCGATCGGCATCTTCTTCTGTAAATTCGACGTATAAATAGTAGCTGTTTTCAAATGCGAATAGGCGATTGTTTAATGTTGAAAAATCGCGACGATGAGCAAGGGCGATGACGTCTTCAATATTTTTGAAGCGGATGACAAATTGTAGCGGATTTTCAGGCGCTGTCGATGATGATGTTTTAATGATGTTAAAATGTTGATCTAATATTTGCTCGATTTTTTCATCGACAGGTAAATCTTTAAATCGTTCATCGTTAATTGGAAGTTCTAACTTCGTTCCGTCTTTAGAAATTTGCGCTCTTGTGACGAGCACTTCAATGCCTTTTTCAAGCGCATGTACTTGAATCCAAAGCGGGCCTTCTAAATAAAGTTCCGCTTCTTGGTGAATTTCGTCCATCATTTCCCAAAATAATTCTTCGCTTCGTTCGCGATTGTACCAAATTTCTTCGCGATCAAATCCGCGTTCTTCAATATCTCCGTACGATATATATAGCTTCAACGTATATTCATTGATGCGTTCGATTTCCATGTTCCTCAGCTCCCTTCTATAATTATCCATTCAGGAAGGGAATTCACCCCTGAGCATTCGCCCATCCTCCCACATCTTGTACTTCTATTGTATGACAAAATGTGAAAGAAGGGAAATAAAAAACGCCTAATTCAATAAATTTAGTTGTTCCCCTATTTTTTGTATTTCTTGCAGGACAATTGTTCATTTTGTTGAAAACATGTGAGGAGAAAGGAGAGGTTATATGTTTGTTGCTTTGTTTAAAAATGGGGAAGTATGTTCGTTATTAGACGATTGGACGGTTGAACAGTTACATGTATGGCGAGCGACCGAATCGTTTTTTTGTCCCGTTTGTCGCAAGCGGGTACAGTTGAAAATCGGTAAAAAACGCATGCCGCATTTTGCCCATGAAGCAAAATGTATCATTGAAACAGAGCGAGAAACGATCGCACATTTACAAGGAAAACAACAGCTGTACGAATGGTTGTTAAATGAACGGCTAGAAGTCGGGGTGGAAACGTATTTGTCACACATTCAACAACGGCCAGATATATTTGTCGTCCATCAGCAAAAGATGTATGCGTTAGAGTATCAATGCTCCACAATTTCATCCTCTTTATTTACGAAACGAACGAAAGCGTATATGAACGCAAACATGATCCCAATTTGGATTGTTCATTCGTCACATGTGCAGCGTCGCGGATTGTTTTTTCGATTGTCTTCGTTTCTGTGGCTTTTTTTCAACGACCAAGAGATGATCCCGTTTTATTGCTCAACGCAGCGCACCATGTCGTTTCTTCATCATCTCATTCCGCTATCGGCAACGATTGCATATGGGGAGTGGACGACGGTTCCGCTTCATGCGCTCTCGTTTTCTTCTTTGCGAAAACGAATGAACCGACAACAAACCGCCCTTTTTGACGCTTGGAACATAAAAAAGAAGCAGTGGCGCATGTCTCCTCTCTACTACCGAACGAACCGCACGTTTTGTCGCATCGTGTATGAAGCGCATATGACTCCATCGTTATTTCCGCATGAAGCAGGCATCCCCCTTCGCCATTCGTATTGGTTTGAGACGCCGCCGTTTGTTTGGCAAACGTATATGTTGCTTGAAATGATGAATATTCCGCTTCATGTGACGTTTTCGTTTCATCAATTATATGATCGACTGCAGCGTTTCATTCGTCAAAATCTCATTCATATTCGCCCGCTTCCGCTCGTTACAAAAACGCATTATTCCTATGCGCTCATGGACTATTTACATGCGCTCGTTTCGCTTCGTTTTTTAAAAAAAGTCGGAAAAAGTTCGTTTCAGCGCATTCGGTCATGGTCGCTTCCGCAAAACATGGAAGAAGCGATTCGTGGAGATGAACAAGTGTTGCGACGAATTGTAAGCAAAAAAGAGGATTTTTTCGTAAAACGAGAATAATATATAAGTAAACATTTTGATGGAAGAGGTGATTGATATGGCAAAAACGTTGCCGACACGCAAAGACGTTCCGGTAGAGTATACGTGGCGTCTTGAAGATATTTTTGCGACGGATGAACAATGGGAGAAAGAATTTCAACAAATTCAAGCACTGCTTCCGAAATTTTCGGAGTATAAAGGCAGATTAGGGGAAAGCGCACAGATGTTATACGAGGCGTTACAATATCGCGACCATGTGTTCATGCGACTAGGAAAATTATATGCGTACGCACATATGCGCCATGACGAAGATACGGCTAATTCGCTTTATCAAGGATTGGAAACGAGAGCGGAAGGGTTGTATGCGGAAGCAGGTCAAGCGACGGCGTTTATCGTGCCAGAAATTTTAGCGATGGATGAAGATGTGTTGCGCACGTTTTTACAACAATACGAGCCGCTTCGTTTGTATGCGCATGAATTAGATGAAATGAACCGCCAACGTCCGCACGTGTTATCGGAAAAAGAAGAAGCGTTGCTTGCACAGGCGGCGGAAGTGATGAACGCATCAAGCAATACGTTCGGGGCGTTAAATAATGCTGATTTGCGTTTTCCGACGATTACAGATGAAAACGGAGAAGAAGTGGAAGTGACGCACGGCCGTTACATTCGTTTTCTCGAAAGCGAAGATCGCCGCGTGCGCCATGATGCGTTTAAAGCGGTATACGATACATATCGCAAATATGAAAATACGTTTGCGAGCACGTTAAGCGGAGCGGTGAAGCGCAATAACTTTTTTGCGCGCGTTCGCAACTATCGCTCAGCGCGAGAGGCGGCATTAAGTAAAAACCAAATTCCTGAAACGGTGTACGATAACTTAATTGAAACGATTCATCGCTATTTGCCACTTTTGCATCGTTACGTTCAATTGCGCAAGCGCGTGCTCGGATTAGATGAATTGCATATGTACGATTTATATACGCCGCTTGTCAAACAAGTCGATATGAAAGTGACGTATGAAGAAGCAAAAGACATATTGTTAAAAGGATTGACGCCACTAGGTGACGAATATATTTCGATCGTGAAAGAAGGGTTTGATAACCGTTGGGTTGACGTGCAAGAAACGCGCGGCAAACGAAGCGGCGCATACTCGTCTGGTTCATATGGAACGAATCCGTACATTTTAATGAACTGGCAAGATAATGTGAACAACTTATTTACGCTTGCCCATGAGTTTGGCCATTCGGTGCATAGTTACTATACGCGCAAATATCAGCCGTATCCGTACGGAAACTATTCGATTTTCGTTGCGGAAGTCGCATCGACGTGCAACGAAGCGTTGTTGAACGATTATTTATTAAAAACGATCGATGACGAGAAGAAAAAGTTATATTTATTAAATCATTATTTAGAAACGTTCCGAGGGACGGTGTTCCGTCAAACGATGTTTGCGGAGTTTGAACATATGATTCATCAAATGGCACAAAATGGGGAAGCGTTGACCGCCAAAGTATTGACGGAAAAATATTATGAGCTAAACAAAACGTATTTCGGGGATGGCGTCGTCATCGATGAAGAAATCGGATTAGAATGGGCGCGCATTCCGCATTTTTATTACAACTATTATGTATATCAATATGCGACAGGCTTTAGCGCGGCCACAGCGTTAAGTAAACAAATTTTAGAAGAAGGCGCGCCAGCTGTCGAGCGCTACATTGCGTTTTTAAAAGCTGGAAGCTCCGATTATCCGATTGAAGTGTTGAAAAAAGCAGGTGTCGATATGACATCTCCAGAGCCAATCGAACAAGCGTGCCAAGTGTTTGAACAAAAACTACAACAACTGGAGCAACTATTATAAAAGGCGACGGAATGGTCGCCTTTTTTCTGATTACCGAAACCCACGAAAGCGATGGCGGTTGTTGAGATAAGTGAAAAATGAAAAGAAAGAAAGGAATAAAAACGGAATCGATATGAATAGCGGAAATAACCGCATTAATGCAAAAAAGTGAATAATGAGCGCAACGACGATCCAAACGATATATAAAATGAGCATCGAATCCCCCCTTTCTTCAAAAGATAAGAAAGTATAAAATGTAAGATTTAGAGAGCTGTCTAGCTCCAAGCGCCATCGGCTCGAGTCGCTCCGCCCCTTCTTTCGGCGACGACACATTGAGACACTTCAATGATGTTACCCACGCAGAACCAAGCGACCGCTTGGTTCGAGCTTTCCTCGGTGGGGCTTGTGCGCTCTTCGCGGAGCCAAGGATGGCGACATTTCGCCGTTGCCCGCAGGATGCGGGCTGCCTTTAGGCGAAATTGGGGCGCTTTCCGCTTTTCTTCATTCATAATAAGCAAAAGGGAAAATAATTATGACAAATGTGTGAACAAGTAAACAAAACACTTGTCAAGACATGAAGGAGTTTGTTAATATATAAACGTGAAGTGAATCACAATCAAACAAACTTATACCCCTTTGTTTGACCGTGAAAAATTTCTCCCATCCCCTTTGTTGTCTTTATGACAAAGAAAAAAGACTCGGTGTTAGCCGAGTCTTTTTTCTTTATCAATCCAGCGCCAAAACGAGCCGATTTGTTCCACTTTTTGTTTTAAACGTAGCTTTTTTAATTCACATTCCGCTTTGCAGCGCGGAATGTTATACACCATCGCAATGTCATCGATCGTCACGAACTGAGCGTGATGTAAAAACTGTTCAATTGGTGGAAGCGGAGATGGTTGAGGATGAAATCCGAGCATTTCATGGATTAAATCGACATATACGTCGTACGGATAACAGCCTGAAATTTTAATGCCTTCATCTTCAATATTTTCATTGAAAAAGACGAGCGTAGGAACTTCGCGAACATCCATTTCCGCACTAATTTTTAAATCGCATTGAAACGCTTTGACAGCGGTCGGTGAAGATAAATCGTTTATAAATTCTTGCACGTCTAAACCGGCATCGATGGCGCATTGAATAAGCGTACTTGTGTCTGTCATTGTTTTCCCTTGAATAAATACAATTTCTTGGAGTTGACGTAAAAAACGGATGCTTGCTTGCCGCCCTTGTAATTCCGCCGCTTTGACGGAAAGGGAGGCAACGTATGGAATCGGAAGCGGTGTCTCAAGCAACACTTCATCTTCACATGCGATGCCGATGCGCGTCGCATGTCGATCAATTCGTTTATACGCCACGCCGTTGAGCCGATCTAGTTGACCTGTTAAGACGTGGCGCAACGTAAAATATTGCCCATATTCCATCCAAAGCTTTTTTAAAACAGGTTCGAGCGCCCAACAGTCCGGACAAAGAGGATCGACAAATAAGTAAATTTCTAATTGTTTTGTCGTTCCTTCTTGTTGATCGATTCGCTTTTCATTCACCTTCATGCTCCTTTCGCTCATCTTCTGGGGTGTTAATCATATGTTGGGCAGTTAAAATAAGCCGTTGGTACAATTCATCTCGCACAGGTCCTTTTAGTCCGATCGCATCCATCGCTTCATGCATACACGCAAGCCATGCTTTTGCGCGCGTAGGCGTAATCGGAAACGGCAAATGGCGAGCGCGCAACATCGGATGTCCGTGTTCGGCTGTATATAGCGGAGGACCGCCTAAATATTGTGTTAAAAATTGTTTTTGTTTTCGCGCTGTTTCTGTTAAGTCTTTCGGAAAAATAGGCGCCAAGTCAGGATGTTTGGCGACCCGTTCGTAAAAGGCATCGACGAGCTTTGCGACAACTTGTTCGCCTCCGAGCGCTTCATAAGGGGATTGAAACATACAGAAAACTCCTTTGCCGAAATATATCAATATTGTAACAACGACTTTGTTGAATCTCAAACGATGCGACTTGTGGCATAGTACGTTTGCATGACTTTTTTGACGTAGTTTATCGTTTCGCGAAAAGGTGGAATGCCTCCGTGTTTATCGACATTTCCCGGCCCTGCGTTATAGGCCGCAAGCGCAAGCGCCACATTCCCGTCATAACGATCGAGAAGTTGGCGTAAATATTTTGTCCCACCTTCAATGTTTTGTTTCGGATCGAATGCGTCTTGTACCCCTAGCATGCGCGCCGTGCTCGGCATTAACTGCATCAGCCCCATCGCACCGACGCGGCTTTTTGCTTGTGGGTTAAAATTTGACTCATGGCGAATGACTGCATAAATGAGCTTCGGATCGACATCATATTTTGTAGCGGCTTCGTCGATCCATTGCTGCATGCTGTTTGAAGAAAGCGAGGCATTGTCTTTCTCATATGTTGGTGCGTTCGTTTCTTGCGTCGTCATGAGTGGAAGTGACGGACGCATCGTTTCGGTTTCTTCATTCATTTCCGTCGTTAACAACTCGCGAAACAAGTCGTGAAACGATGTTGTCGGCGCTTCTTTTTTCCCTTGTAAATTTTGTAACGCTTTCAGTTCAAAAAGCAATTTTAATTGTTGCACGTTCATGACGATCGCTCCGTTTCGTATTTTGCTTCGTAAAATCGCTCGATTTTATTTTTCGTTTTTCGTTTCGGAATATGAAACGACTGCAATAGCTCTGTAAACGTTTTTTCGCCTTCCGTTCGATCTGTTGCTTCGTATTCGATTTCATAGTCCGACACGTTCATATATTCGCTAAAGTCAAAAACGAGCGTGCCGTTTTTATACGGGCGTTCAACGCGGCGGGTCGTTAGCGCACCGAAGCAAACGACAGCTGTCGGATCAATATGAAGCGATTGCAACGTGTTTGCCATCTCGCCTTCAAGTCGTTGCGTGCCCGAAATGAGCGCGGTTGCGGTTTGTTTTGTTAATCGTTCGTGCGTTTCTAACAGCCCGTCTTGATATGGTTGTTTTAATGTTAATGTATATGTGTCATTTTTCATACGAATGCGCAATGCGCTTTTTTGTCGTTTTAATTGAAAGTCTAAAGTGTCAAAATAATAATTTTGTTGCACGTTCCATTCATCATCGCGCACCGCAAACGCCGTCGTTAAACGAGCAAATTCTTCAGCGGTCAACAGATTTTTAAATTCAATTTCAAGTTCCTGTTTCATCTTTTTTCTCCTTCACACCATTCTACTTTTTATTATCAACATGTATGAGAAAAAGTGCAACTAGTGAACATCGGTAGGTGAAATGTGGTAAAATAAAGGCGGACATCATAGATGGACGGAGGAAAGAACATGAAAATATATGTACATTCAGCTGAAAGAAAAGAAAACGGATGGAATATGTCATGTGACGAAACGCTTCAAGGCTTGAAGCCAAAACGGCATATGCTTGTCGATTCCGACGCGTGTGCGTTCGTATACATATTAGAAGCAAGCGATGCATTTATTTATGTTGTGATGCCAAAAGCGGTGTGGGGAGCGTTAAAGGAAGCACTTGCGACAAACGAGCCGATCTTTCTCGTTGGGCGTGATGCCACGCTTGAATTAGAAGGCATTCATGAAGAAGTGGCATATTTAATTGATAATATTAAAGGAAATGCAAACTACGGTGAAGAAATGGAACAGGCGGTAACGGCATTTTTCGCGTAAGTAGGTGGTTTCATGGAGAAACATTGGGAATTTTTTTTAGCTCCGTACAAACAGGCGGTAGAGGAGTTGAAAGTCAAGTTAAAAGGGATGCGCGCCCAATTTGAAATGCAAGGGGTGCACTCTCCGATTGAATTTGTGACAGGAAGAGTGAAACCCATTGCAAGCATTTTAGATAAAGCGCAAAAGAAAAATATTCCGCTCGATCAACTAGAAGAACAAATGCAAGACATTGCAGGCTTGCGCATGATGTGTCAGTTCGTTGATGACATTAAAACGGTCGTTCAACTGCTTCGGCAACGAAACGATTTTACAATTGTCGAAGAGCGGGATTATATTACGCAAAAAAAAGAGAGCGGCTACCGTTCGTATCATGTCGTCATTCGTTATCCGGTACAAATGATTTATGGTGAAAAAAACATTTTAGTCGAAATTCAAATTCGCACGCTTGCGATGAACTTTTGGGCGACGATTGAACATTCGTTAAATTATAAGTATAGCGGCAAGTTTCCGGAAGATATTAAGCAACGATTGCAGCGGGCAGCGGAAGCCGCGTATTTGTTAGATGAAGAAATGTCAAAAATTCGCTTTGAAATTCAAGAGGCGCAAGCAGCGTTTTCGCGCAAGCAAGAGTTAAAAGATAACGAGGAGTGAGGGCGCGTGAAATTTGCGGTCATATCAAAAGGGGATGCGATATCAAACGAATGTATGTATAAAATTCGTACATATTTAACGGATTTTCGTTTAACGTATGATGAAGATGAGCCAGATATCGTCATTTCTGTCGGAGGGGATGGGACGTTATTGTATGCGTTTCATCGTTATCGCAGCCGACTGGAACAAACGGCGTTTGTCGGCGTGCATACAGGACATTTAGGATTTTATGCCGATTGGGTGCCTGATGAAATTGAAAAGCTCGTCATTGCGATTGCGAAAACGCCATATCAAATCGTCGAATATCCGCTTTTAGAAGTGACGATTCGATATGTGCGCGGCGGGCGTGAAACAAAATATTTAGCGCTCAATGAATGTACGGTGAAAAGCGTCAGCGGCACGCTTGTGATGGATGTCGAAATTCGTGGCGATTTATTTGAGACGTTTCGAGGGGATGGGTTATGTATTTCGACGCCATCGGGAAGCACCGCATACAATAAAGCGCTCGGCGGGGCGATTTTACATCCGTCGTTAGAGGCGATTCAAGTGGCGGAAATGGCGTCCATTAACAACCGCGTGTTTCGTACGATCGGTTCACCGCTTATTTTGCCTGCGCATCATACGTGTATGTTAAAGCCGGTCAATGACGTCGATTTCCAAATTACGATCGATCATTTATCGCTATTGCATAAAGATGTCAAGTCGATTCAATGCCGCGTCGCTGATGAAAAAATTCGTTTTGCGCGCTTCCGTCCGTTTCCGTTTTGGAAGCGCGTGCGCGAATCATTTATTCAATAGAAAGGGATTTGTATGTTTCAACTTCGTTGGATCGTCACCATGCAACAAGATGGGATGCTCGTTCGTGAATTTTTAAAAGAAAAGCATATTTCAAAAACGGCGTTAACGGATATTAAATTTAAAGGTGGGAACATCGAAGTGAACGGTACACCGGTTACCGTTCGCTACGTGCTGAAAGAAGGCGATGAAGTGTGTGTGTCGTTTCCACCGGAACAAAAAAGTGCGGACATGGCAGCAGAACCGATTCCGCTTTCGATTGTGTACGAGGATGATTACGTCATCGTTCTTGACAAGCCGCCGCATATGTCGACGATTCCGTCGCGTGAACATCCGAATGGAACGATCGCCAATGCGCTATTGTTTCATTACGAAAAGCAACAGTTACAAACGACCGTTCATATCGTCACAAGGCTTGACCGCGATACATCAGGACTTGTGCTTGTCGCGAAGCATCGCCATGTGCATCATTTACTTAGCGAACAACAAAAACAAGGAAAAGTGAAACGGCGCTATGAAGCGGTTTGCCACGGCTATGTCACCCCGCTCGTTGGAACGATTGATGCTCCGATTGGACGAAAAGGGGATAGCATCATCGAGCGGCAAGTGCGGCCAGACGGTCAGCGGGCGGTGACGCATTATGAAGTATTGCAACAGAAAAATGAGATGACGCACGTGTCGATTCAATTAGAAACGGGGCGCACGCATCAAATTCGCGTCCATTTTTCTCATATCGGTCATCCGCTCGTTGGCGATGATTTATATGGCGGCTCGCGCGCACAAATCGATCGCCAAGCGTTACATAGTTGCGAGCTGACGTTTTTTCATCCGTTCGTTGAACGCATGATGACGTTTCATTCGCCGCTTCCTGACGACATCGCCCGTTTGCTTTAGTCAAACGGGCGAAATTTTTCTGCGACATATGGCATCGTTGACGGGACGGAGACGGTTTCCATTTCCGGATAGCGAAGCGCCGTTAATCGTCCGCCGAATACGCAGCCGGTGTCGATGTTGACTGTACGATTTAGCCAGCGCGGCTCTTTCACTGGCGTATGTCCGTATACGATGAGCGCATCGCCGCGATAATGTTTTGCCCAGTCTCGTCGCACAGGGGAGCCGTCCGGATGTTTTTCGCCTGTAATGTCGCCGTATAAGACGAACGTTTTTACTTTTTGATGGAATTGCCCAATGTAATCGGCGCGAATGCCAGCATGGGCGATCACAAGTTTTCCATCGTCTAAGACGGCATAAAGCGGCGCGTTTTCGTACAGTTTCATAAATTGCGTACGAATGCGCGTTTTCGTTTGCTCATCGGCTTGTTCCCATTCGGCAACCGTCGTTTCCAGTCCGTGTGTCATTTGCACGTTTCGACCGAGAAAAAAGCGGTATAGTTTGTCGCAATGATTGCCCGGCACGTACACCGCTTTGTTTTGTTGAACGAGCGAAACGACCGTATCAATGACTCGCAATGACTCGGGACCGCGATCGGCTAAATCGCCGACGAATGCAAGCTTTCGCCCGTTTGGATGAATCGGTATATCGTGTTCCCAAACGTAGCCAAGCTTTTTTGTTAGTAACGTCAATTCATGAAAACAACCGTGAATATCGCCAATAATGTCGTACATTGTTCCTCCTTTCTACAAAAATAGCCGCATGCAAGCGGCTATGATTGTTCTGCAGAAAACATAAATTTTTGTGTGCGCGAACGGACGTTTAAGACAAGCCCAATGGCGAGCATGTACGTCGCAAGCGAGCTTCCTCCGTAGCTGACGAACGGAAGCGGAAGGCCGGTAATCGGTAGTAAGCCGATCGTCATGCCGACGTTTTGAAATACTTGGAACGTAATCATGCCGATGACGCCCGCGCATAAGTAGCTGCCAAACGGATCGTGGCACTCTAACGCAATTTGAATCATGCGGTAAATTAATAAGAAAAAGAGCGAAACGACGATGCTTGCCCCGATAAAGCCAAATTGCTCTCCGATAATGCTAAAAATAAAGTCGGTATGCGACTCTGGCAAATAGACGTCTAAATTTTTATAGCCTTTTCCGTATAATTCCCCTGAGCCGATTGCAAGCAACGATTTAATGAGCTGGAATCCTTGATCGCTTGAATATTCGTACGGATTGAGCCAGCCGTAAAAACGGTTTAATTGGTATTGTTGAATTTTTAACACATCCGGAAAATATAAAAACGCTACGATAAACGCTGTCGCTCCGAGGACGGCAAGACCAGCAATGGCTGCGATGATGCGCAAGCGAATGCCGGAGACGAGAATGAGCGAGCCAGCAATCGCCATAAACACCATCGACATGCCCATATCAGGCTGACGAGCAAGTAAAAAAAGCGGCGGCAATAGCGACAGCGCGATTTTTCCGAGCAATTTCAAGTCGTCTTGCAACGTCGGTTCATGGTATTTTTCCCGATGGTTGACGATGATGCGGCTAATGACGATAATCATAAAAATTTTCATCAGCTCAGATGGCTGAAAGTTTCCGCCCGGAAGGCTGTACCAGCTCGTTGCCCCTTTAATCGTTAATGTACCCGGGACGTTGAATTCTAATCCAAGCAAAAGAATCATCCCGAACCCATATAAATACCAAGCGATTTTAAATAGACGGTCGTAATCGACAAGCATCGTCACCGCAATGACGACGGCACCGACGCCGTACCACATGAGCTGTTTTTGCGCAAAGTTAATATGTTGCAGTTTGGCAGGGAGCGTCTCGCGCGCACTTTCAATGGCGATGGCGCTCACGATCGCAATTAAAAATAAAATAAACAGTAAATGATAATCTATTTTTGATTGAACGGTTTTTTCATTTTCCATCACAGTTCCCCCTGCTTTTTTCGTGCATTATCATTTTACATCGTCGCTTGCAAGTTGGCAAAGATTCGCGCATAATAAAAAAAGCGATTTTTGTCGAGAGGAGGGAAAACATGTTAGGACAAGCATTACGAGATGAAAAAATGGAAGAGTTTCGAAAACAGTTTTTAAAGCTTCATCCGTACGATCGGGCGAAGTTTTACGTCGAACAAAGTCCCGAAGTGAGAAAGCGCATGTACGAATATTTGTCGCCAGCAGAAATGGCGGAAATTTTTGACCATCTCGACATTGAAGAAGATGAGTATAAAATTTATTTATCGGAAATGGATCCGATGTTTGTGGCGCAAATGCTTGCGCACATGTATGCCGACAATGCGGCGGACGTATTGAATGAACTAGATAAAAACGAAGTAGCGAATTATTTAACGATTATGGACGATGAAGCGGCGAAAGATATTCAAGGGTTGCTTCATTATAAAGAATATACGGCCGGAAGCATTATGACAACGGAATATATCGCCATTCATGCGAATCAAACGGTGCGTTCGGCGATGCAAATTTTAAAAAGAGAAGCAGCGAATGCGGAGACGATTTATTATTTGTACGTCGTCAACGAACAACGTCAGCTCGTCGGGGTATTGTCGCTGCGGGAATTGCTAACATCGGATGACGATGCGATGATTGATGAGGTCATGAACGATCAAGTCGTTTCTGTGCTCGTTGATGAAGACCAAGAAGATGTGGCGCGCAAAATGCAAAACTACGATTTTTTAGCGCTTCCTGTTGTTGATGCGAACAATCATTTGCTTGGGATTATTACTGTTGACGACATTGTCGACGTCATTTCTGAAGAAGCGACAGACGACTATTCGAAACTGGCAGGGGTTCCTGATGTCGATATTCAATACACCCCGTTCGAAGCGGCGAAAAAGCGGTTGCCATGGTTGATTATTTTGTTGTTTTTAGGGATGATGACCGCGAATTTAATTAGCCGTTTTGAAGACACATTGCAAAAAGTCGCCATTTTAGCTGTGTTTATTCCGCTTATTGCAGGAATGTCTGGAAATACAGGGACGCAATCATTGGCGGTAGCGGTGCGTCGCTTGGCGATGGGGGATTTAGAAAAAGAAGGAAAATGGCGTATGCTTGCGCGCGAGGCGCTAACGGGACTGGTTATTGGGTTATCGTGCGGCGTCGTCGTGACGATTGTCGTGTACGTATGGAAGCAGCAGTTTTTCTTAGGTGTGCTCGTCGGATTGGCGTTGTTTGCGACATTAACTGTGGCGACAGTCGCTGGTGCGCTCATTCCGCTTGCGATGCATAAGCTGCGCATCGACCCGGCCGTTGCTTCTGGTCCGTTTATTACGACAATTAACGATTTAATTAGCATTCTTATTTATTTTGGCTTAGCGACAATGTTTATGGACTATTTATTATAAATTCCCTATTTGAAAGTAGGGAATTTTTTGTTATAATCATATTAATACTAGGTTCTAATAACAAATCATAATTTAAGGGGATGAACGAATATGCAATTATCGTTACAAGGGAAAACGTACGTCATTATGGGTGTGGCAAATAAACGAAGCATCGCTTGGGGCATTGCGCGTTCGCTTCATGCGGCAGGGGCGCGATTAATTTTTACATATGCTGGCGAGCGATTTGAAAATGAAGTAAAAAAATTAGTCGCGACGTTAGAAGATGACACAGCGCTTGTATTGCCTTGCGATGTGACGAAAGATGAAGAAATTGCCTCATGCTTTGCGCAAATCAAAGAGCAAGTGGGCGTCATTCACGGTTTGGCGCATTGTATCGCATTTGCGAATAAAGAGCATTTAGAAGGCGAGTATATGAACGTCGATCGCGAAGGATTTTTACTTGCGCACAACATTAGCGCCTATTCGTTAACAGCTGTGGCGAAAGCGGCGAAAGAGCTAATGACAGAAGGCGGTAGCATCGTCACGTTAACATATTTAGGCGGCGAGCGCGTCGTGCAAAACTATAACGTCATGGGTGTCGCAAAAGCGTCGTTAGAAGCGAGCGTGAAATATTTAGCGAACGACTTAGGAAAATACGGCATTCGCGTCAACGCCATTTCGGCAGGTCCAATTCGCACGTTATCTGCCAAAGGTGTCGGCGACTTCAACTCCATTTTAAAAGAAATTGAAGAACGCGCACCACTGCGCCGCACGACGACACAAGAAGAAGTTGGCGATACAGCACTATTTTTATTTAGCGACTTATCGCGCGGCGTGACAGGCGAAATTATCCACGTTGACTCGGGTTACCATATTTTAGCGCGCTAATCAAAAAGCTGTTTGGCATTTGCCGAACAGCTTTTTTCAGTAAGGGGGAATTGAAAAAAACTAGAGAGCCAAGCAATGAACCACTGTTTCTATGAAACTTCGACAAATTTTGGACGGTGAAAGGAAACGAAAAAATATTGTACGTACTTTAATACGTGTTATAATAAAATCAAGGGGAGAGGGAAATGAAGAGTTATTCTTCAAAACAATTAATTAAAATGATACAACAAGACGGATGGTACATAGTAAGAACGAGTGGCAGCCATCATCAGTTTAAACATCCTAGCAAACCTGGTTTAGTGACCATCCCCCATCCTAAGAAAGACCTACCAGCAAAAACGGTAAAAAGTATACTTAAGCAGGCCGGACTACTCTAAACCTGTACGAAAAGGAGGTTAATACCTAATGAATAAAAAAGATCGTTACATTTATCCAGCTATTTTCGATTACGGTAGTGATGGAATATCTGTTGAGTTTCCCGATCTTCCTGGTTGCTTTACTTGTGGAGATACGGAAGAGGAAGCATTTCAAATGGCAAAAGAAGCGATGGCATTGCATCTATATGGCTTAGAACAGGAAAATGAAGAAATCCCTCAACCTTCAAAAGTGTCAGAAATTCAAACAGAAAAACACCAAGTCGTTGTGTTCGTCGAAGTGTGGATGCCACCCTTCCGTCACGAAATGGAGAATAAAGCCGTGAAAAAGACATTAACCATTCCGAAATGGTTAGATGACCTTGCCAAACAATATAATGTGAACTATTCACAAATTCTTCAAGAAGCATTAAAAAAACATTTAGGAGCTACTGACCGATAAGGTGTAAACACAAAAAGCCTCATCCGTACATGAAGAAAAAATTCTCCAGGGACTAAATGAAGCATGTTTTAGCGCGCTAATCAAAAAGCTGTTTGGCATTTGCCGAACAGCTTTTATTATGGCATGCCCCTTTCTTTTTGCGCATATATTCGTAAAGGTAGCGTCAAAAAATCTATGAAAAGTCATCACGGGCTACCTTTTGAAGGGAAATAAAGGGGATGGTGGAATCGGATTCGCCCTTGACCAA